>JAGOKF010000009.1 GCA_017994695.1 Myxococcota bacterium
GATCAGTTCCACTGCGAGGTCCCCCAGGGCGAGACGGCGAGCCTCTGCATGCCCGGCAGCAAGAAGATCCCCGTGGGGGAGCCCTGCACCCGCTCCTATGACTGCTCGACGTCGTTCTGCTTCCCGGCCCCCGACGGGAGCGGGATGACCTGCCGGGTCTCCTGCACCCGGGACGGAAACCAGTGCGCGCCGAACGAGGCCTGCTGGAGCGTGTCGGCGTCCAGCACCGGGGGCTGCTATCCGAAAGACCAGGTCCCCGTGCCGAAGAAGAAACTGGACGTGGAGTGCGCGGCCGACGGGGAGTGCGAATCGGGACTGTGCTACAGCGAGGAGGGGGAGACGCCGCGCTGCCGCCTGCGGTGCGACCCGGCCAGCCCCTTCTGCTACGCGGGCTACTGGTGCAGGGACCTCGGAAACGGCTCCGGGGCCTGCATCCCCGGCGACGGCAAGAAGGCCGACGGCGAGGAGTGCGCCGAGCAGCAGGAGTGCCGCAGCGGCTGGTGCGTCTGGACCCCGACCCTGGGCCGTTCCTACTGCCGGAGTTCCTGCGAACTGTCCACCTGGGAATGCCCGGAAGGCACCTCCTGCGTGTCCTTCGGCAGCACGGAGTGGGGCGTCTGCATGCCCGACCGCACGCCCACGGGAGAGGGCTGCTCGACCCACGGCGACTGCACGACCGCCCTCTGCGTGCAGTTCGGCGGGGACTACGGGCAGATCTGCACGCAGGCCTGCGTCGGGGGGTGGTGCCCCAACGACTGGACCTGCCACGTGGTGGGCGAGTTCGGGGAGATCTGCGGGCCGGCCGAGGCCGGGACCCCCGAGGTCCTGCCCACGGAGGACACCGGCACGCCGCCAGACGTCGGCACCCAGGAAGACCGGGGCGAGCAGACCGACCTGGGAACTCCGCCCGACGAGGGCGGCCAGTCGGTCGATCAGGGCACGGTTCCGCCGCCCCCCTCGGGCAATGGCGGCGGATGCATCGCCGGGCCTGCCGGCGCGGTGGGCGGGTGGGCCTGGGGATCCGGGATCGCCCTGCTGGGCCTGGCGGCCTTCCGGCGCCGTGGCCGCCGGTGACCGGATCGCGCGTTTCCTTGCATTTCCCGCCCCGAATGATGTCCTCCACCGGTCCGGCCTTGCCGACAGGCGCCGGATCGTCGGACAATGTCCCTGTCGGCTTGCCGGGGATTCGATGGGCGGCTGGTCCCACATTTCGGAGGATCGGTTCCTGGAGGTCCGGGCCGCCGCGGAGGTCGCCCGGCGGAACTGCGAGGACCACGATCCCATCACCCAGCAGCACTCGGTCCGGGTGGCCCACTGGGCCGCTCTGCTGGCCACGCGGCTGACGGGCTTCGGGGCGTCGCGCATCCGGCGGCTCGAGATCACCGCGATGCTGCACGACTACGGGAAGACCTTCGTGGACCCCCGGGTGCTGAACAAGCAGGGACCCCTGGACGACTGGGAATGGCAGGAGATGCGCCGCCACCCGGAACTCGGCATCGAGCATCTCCCGGTCCCGCTGGAATACGTGGAGCCCGAGGGCATCCGCTGGCACCACAAGCACTACAACGGCGGCGGCTATCCCCCGGGGGAGATCCGGGGCATCGACCTGTCTCTGGAGGCCCGGATCATCGCCTGCGCCGACGTCTTCGACGCCCTGACGTCCCGACGTCCCTACCGGGTGGACCATCCGGCCTTCAGCCCGAAAGAGGCCCTGGAGATCATGCGGGGCATGGCCGGGAGCCAGCTGGACCCGGGCCTGGTGTCCCTGTTCGAATCGGTCTGGCAGGGGGAATCGAGCCGGGTCGGCGGCGAGGCCGGGGCCCGGACGCTCCAGGTGATGAGCGTGCTGGGCGTGGAATTGCAGCGCGCCCGGGACATCCTGCGCAAGATCATCGGCCCCCATGACCCGAACCGGCCCCTGGCGGGCCGCACCGACGGGGAACAGGTGCTCCGGGACCTGGTCCAGCGCCTGGAACGGACGAGCCTGGGACGGGAATCGGCGGTCAACGTCGCGCGATACGTGCTCCGGATGCCCCTGGCCGAAACCTTCCCGCCGGGAACCTACGCGATGGTCCGAGGCCGGGAGGGCTTCGTCGTGGGGCACCACCAGGAGGTGCGGCTGCTGTTGAACCGGCCTCCCAAGGACGTGTCCTACCTGCGGGTCGTGGTCTACCGGGGCGATCTGTGGGTCTGCATCAGCGAGCGGACGGATCGCGGCGTCGAGGCGCGCCTGAGCCGCTGACCCCTAGGACTTCGGCGACAGATCGATCTGGTGGATCGCCGGGCCGAGGATTTCCCGGACCACCCGGAATGCCCCATCCACCGGCTTGAAGGGGCTCTGTTCGACGGGGCCCTTCAGGCCCACGGAGGTGGAATCGATCACCCACCGGGTGATGGTCCAGCCATTGGGGGCGTCCGCCAGACCCTGGACCGACAGGTCGTAGCGCATCCGGATCGCCGGTCGTGGATTCTCCAGGGGCGGCAGGGCCACCACGACGAGGCTGATCCCACCGGAGGAAGTCCGGGCGGCCAGGACCCGCAGGGAGTCGGAAGGCGTGGAACCGCCGGAGGCCTCGGTGACGTCCACCACCCGCAGGCGCATCCCGTCGCCCTGGTCCAGGCGGCTGAAGACCTGGAGGGCCGCGTAGGCCGGCAGGGTCCTCCCGTCGTCGTCCTGGAACAGGTCCTCCCCGACCGTGGCGTCAGGGGAGGCCAGGGGGCCGCTCCACCGCTCCTGGACCAGCAGCGTCAGCAGGTCCTGCTCCTGCATCCGGACCATCGCCGCGTAGGCGGCGAACAGGGCCGAGCGCTGCGCCCGGGTGGGATAGAGGGGCGCGAGGCCCGTCCAGAGATCCGCGTCCAGGGCCATGCCCATGTCGGCCAGCCGCACGGACTGAAGGCCCATGCCGTCCAGGGCGGCCCGGAGGGAATGCATCATCTTCCGGTGCCCTTCGGGGGAACGGGCCCGGGACAGGACACCCATGACCTCCGGCGCGACCGACGGGTCGGTGGCCAGCAGGTCCAGGAAGGCCCCCACGGGGGAGGTCCGGTCCCCGACCTCGGCCTCGGAGGCCAGGGGAAGCGACGGGGCCACCCGGGCCAGGACCCGGGGCGTGGTGTCCTCCAGGAAGGCATCGTGGATCGCCCGGAACCAGGGCCGGTAGATGCCGATCACCGCCGGGACGCCCGGACCCTGATAGCCTCCCAGGCGCAGGGCGTCGGGTAAAAACTCGGCGTAGGCGGGGTAGAGGCCCCGGGCCTCCAGCCGGGCCTTGGCCTTGTCGGAGTAGTAGGGATTCAACGACCCGTTGACCCACCGGGCCAACAGCCCGACGACCGCCGACCAGGTCTCGCTGTCCCCGATGCGGTGGGTGGCCACGGCCGGTCCCGCACGGTCCACGGCGCACGAGTCCTCCCCGATGTCGTAGAGGGTCTGCCAGATCGGGACCATGCCCCGGGCGGCGGTCTCCCGGAGGTGGTCCCGGAGGGATTCCCACTGGTAGGCCCGGGAGTCCCCCGGGTCGTTGGTCGGGTCGGGAAAGACGCCCGAGAGGGCCAGGTCGCATCCCAGGCCCCGGGGCAGGGAGAGGGCCTTCGCTCCCATGCGCTGGGCCAGCACCAGCGGGGTGTCGGATCCCTGGACCGCCGAGGAGGCCTCGACGGCGCTCAGGGCCCGCACGGGCATGGGGACGCCGCCGGTCCCCGTGGCCAGGTCGCTCAGGGAGACCTGGTAGGTCCGGGTCACGGCGGCCAGGTAGTCGTCGGGGAGGGGGTCCGAGGACGAGAGGTCGCAAGAAACCGCCAGGATCGGGATCATCCATCCGATCAGGGCCACGAGCCGGGAACGGGAAATGACGGGTCGCATCTTCCTCGCCAGGCAAGCGACAGGGACAAGATAGCCTTGGAAGGAAGGGTTGAAAAGAGGCTAGGATCGGCCGGGGCCATGGCGGGCGGGACGGGGATGAACGGGACCGGCGGATGGTGGCCGAGGCTTCGGTGGGGCGTCCCGGTGCTGGTGGCCCTGGCGGTGTACGGGGGCTCGCTCTCCGCGGGATTCGTCTTCGACGACGTGCCGGCCCTGATCGAGAACCCGGTGGTGAACGGGGAGCGGCCGATTTCCGAGGCCTGGACCCGGGACTTCTGGGGCAAGCCGCCCGATCGGTCCATCGGATCCTACCGGCCCGTGGCACTGATGTCGCTGGCCCTGGACGCCCGGGTCTTCGGCTTGCGCCCGGGACCCTTTCACATGGTCAACTGGGCCTGGCACGCCCTGGTGACGGCGCTGTTGCTGTGGGTCGGCCGGAGGCTGGCTGGGGACCGGGCGGCCTGGTGGGCCGGGCTGATCTTCGCCACGCTGGCGGCGCCTTCCGAGGCGGTGCAGGGCATCGTGGGTCGGGCGGACCTGATGCTCGGCGCGGCCGCGCTGGTCGGCGTGGCGGGACACCGGAGGCCCGGGGTCGGCGGGGCGGCCCTCGGGTCGGCGGCGTTCGGGGTGGCCCTGGGGTGCAAGGAATCGGCGGTGGTGCTGCCGGTCGTCTGGGCCACGATGGACCTGCTGCTGCCCGCGGAGTCCTCCCGGCGGCGGATCGGGCGCTTCGCGGCCTACGGACTGGTCTTCGCGGCGTACTTGTTCCTGCGGTCCCGGGCACTGGGGGGGCTGGTCACCCATCCGGCCGATCCCCTGTCCAATCCCCTCTGGGAGGCCGACTTCGCCTCCCGGGAACTGGGGGCCGCCCGGGTCTTCCTGGTCCGGTACGTCCTGGGCCTGGTGGATCCCTTCCGTCGCCTCTACGACTGCAGCGCCCAGGCCTGCGGGCCGGCCGGGGTCCTGGACGGATGGGCCTGGGCGGGGCTGGCCTGCTTCCTTGCATTCCTGTCGGCCCCGTTGGCTTTGCGACGGAGGTCTCCCGCGGCTGCTGCGGGGATTTCCTGGGCCTTCTGGGTCTTTCTGCCGGCCAGCAACCTGGTGATCCTGGGGCCGACGATCTACGGCGAGCGCCTCTGGTACGTCCCGGCGATCGGCCTGGTCCTGGCGGCGGGGGTCGGGATGGAGCGCCTGGAAGCCCGGACAGAACGCCCGGGTCTGGCCCGGGCGATGCTGGGGGTCTGGCTGGCCCTGAACGCCCTGTCGAGCCAGCAGCGCAACCTGGACTGGCGCGACCCGAAGAGTCTCTACGAGTCGGGCCTCCGGGACGCCCCCCGGAGCGCGAAGGTCCAGTACAACGTGGCGACGGTCCGGTTCAACGAGGGGGACCTCGTGGCCGCCGAGGCCCATTCCCGGGCGGCGGTCGCCCTCTGGCCGCGACACCCCGAGGCCCGGGCGCTGCTGGCCGCGACCCGGGACCTCCAGGGTCATCCCGAGGAGGCGGAGCGGGAGTTCGCCATTGCCCTGAAGGAGACTCCCGGGGCGGATGCCTTCTTCCACGCCGCGACCTTCCTGGCCCGGCGCAGCCGGATCGAGGAGGCCCGTTCCCTGGTCGAGCGGGCCCGGCGGGCCTTCCCCGAGGATCGGCGCCTCCGGGACCTCCAGTGGCGCATCGAGGAACGTCTTGCCAATCCCCCCTCCCCGCGCTAACCTCCCCGCCATGCTGGACTACATGGCCCTCGCGGCGGTGGTGCTGTTCGCCTTCTTCGGGATCTTCACGGGACTGCTGCTCCAGGTCCTCCGGCTGCTGGTGATGGGCATCTCGGCCCTGGCGGCCATCGCCCTGGCGGGTCCGGCCCAGCGCTTCTTCCCGAACCTGCTGGCATCGAGCCCGTCGGCCCGGGAGGTGATCTTCCCCTTCGCGATCTTCCTGCTGGCCTGGCTGGTGCTGGACATCGGCGCCCGGGTCTCGGTGGCCGCCTTCCACCGAACGGCACCGGCCCTCTCGGTGATGGACCGTCTGCTGGGAATGGTCCTCGGGGCGGTGAAAGGGGCGATCCTGGCCTGGTTCCTGGTATCGGTGATGCTGTCCTCGGAGATCGCCTCCGGCATGCGCTACCAGGGGCTCGACACGGACGGTTCCTGGGTGGCCGCCCAGGTCCGGAAATGGCCGGCGGGCCGCCTGGCCGACCTGGTCCAGCCCCGGGCCCTGAAGGAGTGGGAGGTCCGCCTGCGGGAGGCGGGGCGCGACCATGCCCCCTGACCCTTCCCGATCCCCCTGGACGGACGTGCTGATCCTCTGGGTCCCGGCCCTGGTCCTCCTGGCATCGAGCCTGCTGCCGCTTCCTCTTCCGGGCTGGGCCAGGGAGGCCTGGATCACCCTGCCGTCGGCCTGGCTGCTGTTCTCCCCGTGGGTCCTCGCGCGCATCCGGAAACGGGAACCGGACGCCTGGGTCCTGGGGGAGGGACGAGCCCTCCCGTCGGTGAAGGTCGGCCTGCTGGTCGCCCTGGCGGTCTTCCCGCCCTACGTGCTGCTGTTCCAGGGGTGGTCCGTGCTGGTCGAACGCCGACCGATGCACTGGGAAATCCCGCGGCTGGCGGACTTCCCGGCGGACGTCCAGGGGATGCCCGTGGGGATCCGCGGCGGCGACGAGGCCCTGTGGGTCTTCGGGGAATCGGGCAGGCTGACGGTCTGGAACCGGACCTCCCGGGACCTGGAGGTGAGGCTCCAGGGCTGCCGGGAAGCCCCCGAGGGCCTTCGCTGGAAGGGGGAACGCATGGCCCGGGGACCGTCGCCAGGCACGGCCGCCGGGGCCCGGATTCCCCCGGACACGGGCATCCGCTGCCGCATCGACGCGGGACCTGCCTTCCTGGAGGTGCCGCCGGGGACGCCGATGCGCCTGGGGGAGCAGGGGAGGGCGGTCGTGGCGGAATCCCCCCTGGACGTCGGGCGGTCCTATCGGTGGATCTGGGTCCTCGCCTGGACCCAGTTGCTGGGAGTGGCCCTTCCCGAGGAGGTCTTCTACCGGGGCTTCGTGCAGCGAAGGCTCGCCGACAGGTTCCGTCGTCGCCTCCGGGTGCTGGGGGCGGATCTCGGCCCGGAGGTGTTCCTGGCGTCGGCACTCTTCGCCCTGTCCCACCTGGTGCTGATCCCCGCGCCGTTCCGCCTGGCGGTGTTCTTCCCCGGCCTGCTGTTCGGGTGGATCCGGGCCCGGACGGATTCGACCGCAGGTTCCATCGTGGTCCACGCCCTCAGCAACGTCCTGCTGGCCGTGCTGGTGCGTTTCCAGGGCCCCTGACCCGGGCGGTCCGACCCGTTCAGGGGAGGGGAGCCATCTCGAAGGACAGAATGCCGCCCTGGGCCAGGGCCTCGTGGCCGATCCGGCGATCCGGCAGCGGGGTTCCGTTCAGGGTCACCGACCGGACGAACAAGTCCCGGCGCCCGGCGGCCCCCGGGGCCTCGATGCGGAGATCCCCCGAGGGCAGGTGGACCGTGACCCGGTCGAATATCGGCGCGGACAGCGTGTAGTAGGGAAGGCAGGGCCAGGGGTAGATCCCCAGGGCCGCGAAGACGTACCACGCCGCCAGCGTCCCGCCGTCGTCGTTGCCGATCAGGCCTCCCGGCTCGTCCCGGTAGCAGGAATCGAGGATGAACCGGGACCAGCGGTCCGTCCACTCGGGTCGCCCGGCCTCCACGGCCAGGAACGGCGCATGGAGATCCGGCTCGTTGCCGTGGAAGTAGTAGTTCGAGGGGATCAGGAAGTCGAAGTCCTCCACGAAGGACTCCATGAAGAACCGCAGCCGATCGAGGAAGGCCTCGTCGCCGCCGAAGACCTCCCGGAGCCCCGCGGCGTCGTGGGGGACGAACCAGGTCCACTGCCACGGGCTTCCCTCGACGTAGTGCCCCCGTCCCAGGTTCCACACGGTGGGGTCGAAGGGTGCGGTGTCGAAGGAACCGTCGGCGAGCCGGGGGCGGAAGAAGCCGGTATCGGGGTGCCAGAGATGGCGCCAGTAGCCGGCCCGTTCCCGGTAGCGCTGCTCGTCGGCCTCCCGGCCCAGGGAACGGGCGATTCCCGCCATGCAGAAGTCGTTGAAGGCGTATTCCAGCGTCAGCGACACGCTCTCCCCGTGGCGATCCGAGGGGCAGTAGCCGAGGTCCAGCACGTCCTCGATGCAGTCCCGGCCCCCGTAGGCGCCCGGGCCCTGGGCCGGACCGTCGGCGTTCTTCTGCAGGACCGCGAAGATGCCGTCGGGATCGGTCCCGGGCACCGTGTTCGCCCGGAGTTCGTCCAGGGACATCCCCTTTGCGACCCAATCCCCGAACACGCTGGCGGCGTGCTGCCCGATCATGCTCCCGGTGTCCCCCGATCCCATCGGCCACTTCGGGGTCCATCCTCCGGTGGCCATCATCACGGCGAGGGATCGGAGCATGTCCCGCTGGCGGTCCGGCCAGACCCACTGGTACAGAGGATGGGCGGTCCGGAAGGTGTCCCACAGCGACAGGTCGGTGTAGTAGGTCCATCCCTGGGCCCGGTGGGGGTCGGGGGAATCCCGGTCGAAGGACCGGAACCGCCCGTCGGCGTCGTTCCAGATGGTGGGCATCTGGAGGACATGGTAGATCGCCGTGTAGAAGTTCCGCCACTCCTCCCGGGTGCCCCCCTCGACCTCGAACCGCGACAGTTCCTGCTCCCAGGCCTCCCGGGTGGCCTGCCGGGTCCCCTCGAAGTCGAAGGCGGGCATCTCGGCCTGGAGGTTGTTCCGGGCGCCCTGAAGGTCGACGTAGGACAGGCAGACCCGCACCTCCACCACCGGGTTCGTCGCGGTGTCGAAGACCATCCACAAGCCGAAGTTCGCGGGGTCCTTCGCGGTGGCGACACTGGTCCGGCCTTCCTCCAGGTTCCCGTCGAGCCAGGTGCCGAAGGAAACCGGTTCCCGGTCGAGGGAGATCGTGAAGAAGATCGGAAACCCCCCGTAGCGGCCCGAGAAGTCCCCGGTGGCGTGGTTCCAGCCCTCGATCGTCCTTCGGTCCGGGCCGAAGCCGACCTCCCCGCCGAGGCTGTGGCCGCTGAGGAGCTTGGTGGTCGGGTCGAGGGCCAGGATGCCCCGTTCCGTCGCCCCGATCCAGGTGTAGCGGTGGTGGGCGCACCGGGTGGTCGCCGTCAATTCCACGCGCACCGCCGGGTCCAGCAGCGTGACGGCGTAGTAGCCCGGGGAGGCCTCCTCCCCCTCGTGGGTGAAGGGGGCGGTCATGCCGAAGGGCAGCGTCTTTTCCCGCGTCAGTTCCCCGAGGGGCATCAGCCCGATGTTCCCGTAGTCCGGCGCGCCGGTCCCGTGGAGGTGGTTGTGGGTGAAGGCGGCGATGAGGTCGTCCTCGTAGTGGTACCCGGCGCAGTGCTGGAACTGGGAGGCGCCGTAGGCGGTGCGGGTGTCGGGGCTGACCTTCACCAGGCCGAAGGGAGCGGTGGCTCCGGGAAGCGCGCTGCCGACGTTGGCCAGTTCGCCCCCGGTGCCCACGAAGGGGTTCACGTAGGGCCAGTAGGGAGGTCCGGATGGGGATTCGGGGATGTCGGTGCCCCCCGGATCCCCGACCGCCTCCGGTCCGGTCTCAGGGCCGGGGTCGTCCGGGGAGACCTCCTCCGGGACGTCTTCCGACGAGCCGTCCCGGTTCGGGAGGTCCGGAAGGTCGGAAGCGTCCGGGATCCCTTCCTCCACCCCCGCGTCCAGATCCGTCGGTGCCGGGTCGATCGGAATGCCTTCCCGGTACCCGTCGCAGCCCCAGAAGCCCGCGACCAGCAAGGCGCTGGCCCAGCAGGACGCCGTCCTCATCCCGTCCTCCCGTGGTCGTTGTTGCTTCCCAGTCGTCGATAGAGGGTCGTCCGTCCCACCTTCAGGGCCCTCGCGGCCCGGCTGGTGTTCCCCCCGGTGGCCGCCAGGGCCCGTCGCAGGTAGGCCTCCTCGAGGCGGTCCAGGGGCACCAGGGACTGCTCGTCGGGGAAGAGGGCCGCCAGCGAATCCTCCAGGGGCGTTCCCTGGGGGACCGGCATCCGGTGGGTCGGCGCTTCCTGTCGCGGGGACTCGTCCTCGCCCGGGCCCAGGCGCAGCGCCATCCGGATGTCCTGGGGCTGGAGTTCCGATCCGTTGGCCACGATGATGGCGTGCCGGATGACGTTCTCCAGTTCCCGGACGTTTCCCGGGAAGGGGTGCCGCATCAGCAGGTCGATGGCCTCGGGGCTCAGACCGCGGATGGTCTTCTTCTCCTCCTCCCGGAAGCGCATCAGGAAGTGATGCGCCAGCAGGGGGATGTCCTCGGGCCGCTCCCGGAGCGGCGGCAGCCGGACCGGAAAGACCGCGAGCCGGTAGTAGAGGTCGTCCCGGAAGTCCCCGTCGGCGACGGCCTTCCGAAGATCCCGGTTCGTCGCCGAGAGGATTCGGACGTCCACCCGGATCGTCTCGGTTCCCCCGACCCGCTGGAAGGAGTGATCCTGGAGCACCCGGAGCAGTTTCGCCTGGAGGGCCTTCGGCAGTTCGCCGACCTCGTCCAGGAAGAGGGTTCCGCCGTCGGCCGCCTCGAACTTGCCGATCCGGCGACTGGTGGCCCCGGTGAAGGCCCCCTTCTCGTAGCCGAACATCTCGCTTTCCAGCAGGGTTTCCGGGATCCCGGCGCAGTTCACGGCGATGAAGGGGCGGGTCCGGCGGTTGCCCTCCTGGTGGATCGCCCGGGCGATGACCTCCTTGCCGGTGCCGCTCTCGCCCTCGATGAGCACCGCGGCGGTCGAGTTCACGATCGACTCGAGGGTGTTCAGCACGCGGGTCATCCGGGCGGACTGGGTCAGGATGCGGGAGAAGGGGCGCTGGAAGCGGCCCTCCAGGGTCGTGACCTTCTGGTTCAGGGACAGGCGCTCCACGGCGTTCTTCACCGACACCGGCAGGCGGGTGAAGAAGTCCTTGCCCTTGGAGATGAAGTCGAACCCTCCCTGGCGGATGGCCTCGACGGCATCGTCCAGGTTGGTGGAGGCCGTGATGAAGATGACCGGCGTCTTGTCCGAGATGGCCATGATGCGCCGGAAGACCTCCAGACCGTTGATGTCCGGCAACTGGAGGTCCAGCAGGATCACGCCGTCGAAGCCCGCCTCGACGGCCTCGATGGCCTCCAGTCCGGTGCCTGCCAACTGGACTTCGTATCCCTGACCCGTCAGGTTCGACGTGAGGGCGGTGCGAATCGAGGCGTTGTCGTCCACCACCAGGATCTTCACGGCGGCTCCCCCGGCTTCCGCCTCGAAGTCTACCCGATTCCCGGTCCGATGCATGCCTTTCGGCGAAGAGAGGATGCGCGTCCCCCGCCGGGCCGAAACGGTCCGGCGGGGGACTGAATGAGGGAAGAAAGAAAAAGAGGTGTTAAGGAGCGAATTCAGTCGAACCAAACGGGGATAATGCAGTAAGCGTGCCAAGAAGAGACTGCTGGAAAAACAAACGGTTGTTCCTGCATGGATCCCAGGCTCTGTTGCAGAATGAAACAGTCAGGGCAGGGCCGCGGGCGGAATCGCGCGGGTGTCGGCCAAATCCCGGGACATTGCGGAAGGATTTGTTCCGAATTCTCTGGGTGTAACAGATTGATACAATGTAACAGAACGGGACGCTCGCCGCGGGAGATTCCCAAGACCGCCCGTCGATCCTACAATGGCGCCGTCCGGGGGACTCGGCATGAGAATCGGACCTGCGCGCTGCATCGCGGTCGCCGGGAACATCGGTGCCGGGAAGACCACGCTGGTGGAGTTCCTGACCCGCCATTTCCAGATCGAGCCCCTCTACGAGCCGAACGACGAGAATCCCTACCTGGAGGACTTCTACCGGGACATGCCCCGGTGGGCCTTCCACAGCCAGATTTTCTTCCTGGTCCGGAAGTTCGCGCTGCACCGCCAGGCGGAGGCCCATCCCGGGGCGGTGCTGCTGGACCGGACCATCTACGAGGACGCGGAGATCTTCGCGGCGAACCTGGCGCGGATGGGCATGCTGCCGGCCCGGGAGTGGGGGACCTACCAGCAGATGTACCGGACCCTGGTGACCACTCTCCGGCCGCCGGACCTGCTGATCTACCTGCGATGCGGCCTGAAATCGATCCGGGCCCGGATCGCCATCCGGGGAAGACCGGAGGAACAGTCGATCCCGGATTCCTACCTGCGGCAGTTGAACCGCATGTACGACCGCTGGTTCCTGCGCTGGACCGAGTCTCCCGCCATCGTGCTGCGGACCGACCGGCTGGACTACGTGTCGGACCTGGTGCACCAGGCGGAGGTCCTCGAGGCCATCGAGCGCGCGGTCAGCGGGCTGCCTCCGGTCGCCGGGTGGGGGAGCTCGGCCGGGGGTGGGGGATGACTCGGCTTTCGGCGTGGGCGGTGGTTCTGCTGTGGATGACGCCTGGTTGGGCCTGCCGGGGAGCGACGGGGAGCGGCGTCGATCCGGGGGGCTCCGGGCCGATCGAACCGGGAGCGGCATCCCGGGAGGAATCGCTGCCGACGACGCTGGCGATCTTCGAGAATCCCGACGGGAAAAGGACTTCCTTCCGCGTGGAGATCGCCTCGACCCCGGACCAGCGGGAACGGGGGCTGATGTTCCGGCGGGACCTCCCGGCGGATCGGGGCATGGTCTTCGTGTTCCCGCGCGAGGAGCACCAGACCTTCTGGATGAAGAACACCTACCTGCCCCTGGACATGATCTTCGTGGCCTCCGACGGCCTCGTGGTCGGGGTCGTGGAAAATGCGAGGCCCCTGACCCTGGACCCGAGGACGGTGGATGGGCCGGCGCGGATGGTGGTGGAAATCCCGGCGTTCGGGGCCAGGAGGGCGGGCATCGGTCCGGGGTCCCGGGCGCGGTTCGACCCGCCGCTGCCCGAGGCGCGGCGCTAGGGCGCCACTAGCCCGCGGCCGGGCGCACGCCGCCCCGTTCGGACTGGACCTGGGCGTGGATCCGCCGCACGAAGGTCATCACGGCCTGGACCACCTCCTGGGCCTCCAGGTCCAGGAACATCTCGTGGCCGCTCTTCTCGAACCAGACGAGGTTCTTGTCCTTCGAGGAGATCTTCTCGTGGATGATCTCGGAGGCGACGGGGGACACCACCTGGTCCTTGCGGCTGTGGAGGATGTGGGCCGGAGCCTTCACGAACGACAGGAGGTGCTCCACCTGCTGGGAGTACTCCCAGAGGGACGCGAAGGCGCTGGTGGCGAACTTCGGGTAGTTGCGGTTCTCGCGCTTCCGGAGGGTGGCGTCCACGTAGGCGTTCGGGGACGGCCACCACTTGACGAACCGGGCCACGAAGGGGGTCAGGAAGGCGAGGGGGTCCTTGAACCGCAGGGCGGCGGCCGCGGGAACGACGCCGACGACCTTGTCCCGGTGCCGGGCGGCGAGTTCCAGGGCCACCAGTCCGCCCATGGAGTGGCCGATCACCAGGATCTTCTCGACCTCCTGGTAGAGGTCCAGCAGGGCGTTTTCGGCATCCTCGTACCAGTCCCGGTGGGTGACCCCGTCCATGTCCTGGTAGCGGGTTCCGTGACCCCGGAGGACCGGGAAGCGGTAGGGAAGTCCCTCGTCGTCCAGGGGCTTCACCAGGGGATCGACGCAGTGGATGTCGGAGGTGAACCCGTGGATCACCAGCACGCCCAGGGGCGCCTTCTGTCCCTTCTTCAGGCGCTCGGGGGAGCGGCGATAGGCATAGCGGGGAATCGAGGTGGGCTCGGTGCGATCGACGATCGGCACCATCACCGGCACGTAGTCCCGGGTGTGGTCCACCAGGGAGGAGATGGCGAGCATGACCTTCTTGGTCTCGGCGGCCAGGAACTCCCGGGTCACCTCCTGGTCCTCGGGCTTGCGGAAGTAGAGGGGCTTGCCGAAGCGGATCGTCACGGGGGCCGGCTTCGGCAGCGGAGGGAAGACCTGGAGGCGCGGGTAGGCCTCGGGGGGGAAGGCCTGGCCGGTTCCCGAGAGGCCGCAGGGAATGATCGGGGCCCCGGTCGCCATCGCGATGCGCACGGCGCCGGTCTTGCCCCGGAGCAGCCCGGTGTCCTTCTCGACCTCCCATCGCGGCACGTCCTCCTCTCCGGGGATCGTTCCCTCGGGGAAGATGACGACGGCCTTGCCGTCCCGAACGGCCTGGGAAATGGCTTCCAGGGCCTCCTGGTCGCCGCCCCGACGGACGTAGATGCCGTCGAAGAGGTCGATCAGGCGGCGAAGGAGGGGCCATTCCTTGAAGTCGGCCTTCGCGACGAAGAAGAGGCGGCGACGGGTGGCGACGCCGAGGACCTGGGCATCCAGCCAGGACTTGTGGTTCGATGCGATGATGCAGCCGCCGGTCTCGGGGATGTTCTCCTCGCCGATGACCTCGAGCTGATACTGCTTCTGGAAGGAGGCGCGCAGGATCTGCTTGGAGGTCTCGGTGACCTTCTGCTTCAGGGGGCCGTACAGGCCGGCCTTCTGCAGGGCGTCCAGTCCCAGGCCGAGCACCTGGTCCACCGGCATCAGGGCCTTGTTCATCAGTTCGTACTTCTCCATACGGGTCCTCCCGACTCCACAGGGGTTGCCACGGGCGTCCCACGCCCACCGGAAAGGGATGCTGCAACTTCTGCTGCGTTGCGTCAAGATCTTTCCGGGCGGCGCCGATCCGTTCTCACGGAAACGCCTTTTCGACTGGTTCCGCAAGGGTTCCGGGCCGCGCCATGCAACGAAGGGCCGCGGACGACCCGAGGCTCCGTTCGAACGGGTCCGCAGGGGTCCGGGAACGAGGTCGTGTGTTCGCTCCTCAGGATATCCAGGCGGTACGGGAGGTTGAATGTGGTAAAAAGGGGACTGTCCCTGGGGGGGGTCGGGGTGCGAAGAAGCGCGGTGCTGGCGATGGCGAGCGTCCTGTGGTGCTGCGGAGGGGGAGGGGAGTCCGGCGGGGACGCACGGGACCTCGCGGAGGTCTTCCCGGAGGATCCGGGGACGGAAGAGGGAGGGGAGGACGCTGCGGGGGACGCCGGCCGTGACCAGGGAACGGTCCTGCCGGAAGGGATCACCCTGCTGGGTCCGGAGACGGACCCGGTGCGGGCGGGGGGACGGCCTGCGGAGACGGCATGGGACGGCGGGGAGTGCCCCGGAGCGGAATCGCTGCAGGCGGCCAACGGGGCGCTCCGCGGGACCTGGCGCTTCCGGTTCGATGCCGACGACCAGGGGATTTCCGAGGGCTGGTTCCGTCCGGAAACGGACCGCCGCACGTGGAGGGAGATCGGCGTGCCGGCGGCCTGGGACATCGCCCTGCCGGACCTGTTCGACCGCCAGGGGGTGGGGTGGTACGCGGTGGAACTGCCCCCGCTGGATCCCGAAGCGCCGCGGGTGATCCTCCGGTTCGACGGGGCCTTCCGGGAGACCCGGGTCTACTGGAACGGACAGGAGGTCGGACGGGACGACCTGCCCCAGTTGCCGTTTTCCTTCGACGTGACGCCCTTCGTGTCCCGGGAGGGACCGAACCTGCTGGTGGTCCGGGTGGACAGCCGCATGGGTCCCGGGACCCTTCCCTGCACGCTGTCGTTCCACCAGGGGCTCCACGGGTGGATGCCCTGGAGCGGGCTGATCCGGCCGGTGACGCTGTGCGGTGCCCTGGAGGCGGCGGTGACCCGGGTCGCGATCCGGGCCGATCCGGCCACGGGATCCTTCCGGGCCCAGGTCTTCCTGGAAACGACCGGGAACGGGCCGGGGGTCCGCTTCACGGGGAGGCTGATCCGTCGGGGCTCCCTGGAGCGGACCTTCGGCCCCGTCACGCTGCCCGGGGACTTCCTGGGGGGCCTGGCCCTGGAAACGACCGTCCCGGATCCGAACCGGGATCGGGCCGACGGAGAACCCTGGGTCCCCTGGACGCTGGAGGTCCTGCTGGAGGATGACGAGGGACGTAGCGAGCGGAGGGAGTACGACCTGGCCTTCCGGTCCTTCGAGGTCCGGGAGGGCCGCCTGCTGCGGGACGGCCGGGACGTGTTCCTCCACGGGATGAACCGCCACGAGGACCACCCTCTCCACGGCCCGGTCTTCGACGAGGAATCGACCCGCCAGGACGTGGAATTGCTGCGGGCCCTCCACGTGGATTTCCTGCGGGGAGCCCACTACCCGAACGACGTCCGGACGTTGCGGGCGATGGAGCGGGCGGGCATCGGCATGGCCGAGGAAGTCCCGGTGTACCAGTGGCAGGAGGAGCATTTCCAGGATGCCGGGCTGGTGGACGCGGCCCTCCGGGCCCTGCGGCGCCTGGTGATCCGGGACCAGCCCCGTCCCGGCGTGCTGACCTGGAGCGTCGCCAACGAGATCTGGACCTTCGTCCCCGACGCCGAGCCGTTCGTGCGGTCGATGTCCGATGCGGCGAAGGCCCTGGACGACACGCGGCCCACGATGATCGCGTCGCTGTCCGAAGCGCTGCTGTCCTACGCGCCCTTCGACACGGGCCAGGGGCCGGTGGACATCATCGGGATCAACGAGTATGCCGGGTGGTACGAAGGGGAGACGGCGGACCTGGGGGACCTGCTGGACCGGGCGCTGCTGCGCTGGCCGGACAAGGCGTTCCTGGTCAGCGAGTACGGCGCCGACGCCCTTCTCGGGCGGCGCCAGTTCCGCACCCCGGGGGAGGAGCCCGCCGATGCCCACTCCTTCAGCGAGGAGTACCAGGCCTGGTTCCACCGCAGACACCTCCGGACCTTCGCCGAGAGGCCCTGGATCCGGGGGGTGATGCCCTGGGTGTTGGCCGATTTCCGGATGCAATGGCGACAGGACACGGCGAAGCCGCCGCCCGTGGACCGGACCAATCTGAAGGGGCTGGTCGATGCCTTCCGGCGCCCCAAGGAGGCCTTCCAGGTCGTCGCCCGGGCCTTCGCGGATCCCGACGGACTGGTGCCACCGGACGACCCCGCCTGCGGGAACGGCGTCCGGGAGCCCGGGGAGGTCTGCGACGGTGCCCCGGTTCCCTGCGAGGACCTGGGGGCGTCCTTCGCCCCGGGAGGCGAGGCTCCCTGCAGGGACGACTGCCTTGGGAGGGACGTCACGGCCTGCCGCCGGGGCCTCCCGGAGGCGGCTCGCCACGAGGTCGTGGTCCCCGCCGTCCGGGACCCGGAACGGCACGGGATGGCCCGGTGCAACGACGGATCGCCGTTCGCCTTCCGGATCCGAACGTCCCCGACCGGCTCCCGTGTATTCGTGGTTTCCCTGCGGGGAGGCGGCTTCTGCGACGAGGCGGCCGTGCCGTGCCTCCGGACCCAGGACCTCTTTTCGGCCCCGCCCTACGCCGACCGGGAGACCCTGATCCCCACCGAGGAGTGCGGGGGCATCCTGGACCCGGACCCCGCGGAAAACCCGGATTTCGCCGACGCGAACCTGGTCTTCGCCTGGTACTGCACGTCGGACTTCTGGTCCGGCACCCGCACCTGGCCGATCCCGGTGATCATGAGCCCGGAGGACGGCTGGCTCTTCTCGGGGCGCCTCGCGGTCCAGGCCCTGGCGGAGACCCTCGCGGCCCGCTACGGGATGGTGGACGCCCCGGGGATCCGCGTGCTGTTCCACGGGACCTCTTCGGGGGCCCTGGGAGCGGCGGCGACGGCCGACGTGCTGGCGGACCTGCTGCCGGGGGTCGCGGCCCGGGGGGACCTGAAGGTGCTGCTGGACGCCGGGCTCCTGGTCCACGACTGGGACGAGTCCGACGCCCGGGTGATGCTGGCCGAGGAGGGCGACGCGGCGGTCATCCGGGCCGCCCATGCATTCTTCCAGTCCCGCCTGAACCCCGTCTGCGAGGAGTCGCGCATCCGGTCGGGGGGCGATCCCGGGGACTGCCTGTTCCAGCGCTGGTCGGTGCCAGCCCTGGCGCTTCCGCGGCCCGGGGGAATGGGCCTCCCGGTGATGGTCGTCCAGAGCCTCCGGGACCCGACCTTCGCCTCCTACCACAACCACCCCGATGACGCGGCCTTCGAGACCCGCTACGGCCTGCGCCAGTGGGCCGACGTGCTGCTGGCGGACCCGGGCCCCGACGGGAATCCTCCCCGGGCGCTTACGGCCTGGTGGTTCCTGTCCTGGGACTCGTTCCACGACGTGACCCGGCGCACCCCCGGCTGGCGCCGAGGCGAAGGCGAGGAATCGCTGCCCGCCGTGATCGGGAGGTTCTGGCGGGGCGGTTCCCCGGAGCGGGTCGTGGCGGGGGAACCCCCGGCGGCCCTCTCCTGGCGATGAGGCGGCTGCAGTGGCGGTCTCCCGGGGAACTCCCGGTCAGGGTCCCCCGGGAGGATTGCACTGGCCGGTGGAGGAGTTGCACCAGGAGCCCGTGTCGCAGGGGACCCGGATCCAGTGGAGGCAGGGACTGTCTCCCCGCCCGCAGTAGAGCGACACGTTGATCTGGGAGGGATCGCAGCGGCTGTCCCCGTAGCGGCACTCGCCGGTGCAGGGGCACTGCCCGCCGTTGCACGCCGAACCTTCCGGGCAGGGGTCGGACACCCAGGCCAGGCATCCCGAAGCGGCGACCTTCCGGCACGTCTCGCGACCGGTGCCGCCGGTGGAGGTGCAGCGGGACTCCCCTTCTGGACAGGGCGCGTCGCACCGGCAGCCGGTGCTTCCGTCGGGAAGGGGACCGCAGAGAGTGCCCGCCGGGCAGGCCACCACCGGGCCGAACTCGAGGCAGGGGTCCCCGTCGAAGCGGCCGCAGGTCCGGACCCCGACGGCCCCGGTGGAGGTCTTCCCGCACTGGGACTCCCCCTCCCGGCAGTCGTCGGTGCAGGCGGCCACGCACTGGTTCCCGGTGCTGCACTCGGGCCTCTCAGGATCCCTGCAGTCCCGGGACGACAGGCACTCGACGCAGCGGAACTTTTCCGGGTGGCAGTGGTAGCCGGGGGAGCAGTGGGCGTCCCGGGTGCAGGGATGGCAGGCCCCGGTGCGGTTGTCGCAGTGCCATCCGGCCAGCAGGCAGTCGGAGTCCTGGCTGCACTTGCGGCATTCCCGGTCCAGGGGGCTGCAGAGGGTCCCGGGGCAGTCGGCGTTGGCCCGGCACCCGTAGCAGGACCCGTCGATGCAGAACCGGGTGGGATCCAGGCAGACCTTGCCCGGGAGGCACTCGGCCAGGCACGTGCGGCTCAGGGGGTCGCAGTTCCGTCCGATCTGGGTCCCGGGGAGGATCCCGCAGTCCCGGTCCGTCGTGCAGGCCCCGGGAGGCAGGTCCAGGCACACCTGCACGACCGGGTGGCAGTAGCGCCCGTCCCCGCAGTCCGCATCCTGGCCGCATTGCTGCCCGATGCAGGCATGGTCCAGGCAGCGCCACCCCGGAGAGCAGTGGGAATCCTGGGTGCAGGACACGCAATCGCCCGGGGACCCCTCGGCGCAGTGCAGGCCCTCGGAACAGTCCCGATCGGACAGGCAGCCCTCGACGCAGGCGTTCCCGATGCACGCCCGTCCCTGCGGGCAGTCGTCGGCTCCCACGCACTCGACGCATTCCCCGGTGTCCGGCAGGCAGACGGGCCGGTCGAAGGGGCAGGGAATCCGGGAGCAGTCCTGGATGCAGCGGTGATCCCGGCAGAGGAGGCCCTGTGAGCAGTGGCCGTCCACCACGCAGGCGACACAGAGACCGTAGGGATCCACGCTCCGGTCGCAGAACAGCCCCTTGGGGCAACCCCCGTCGCCCCGGCAACCGGTGCGGCAGGTGCGGGCTTCGCAGACGGTTCCGGCCGCGCAGTCCTGGTCCGCGATGCATCCCACGCAGGCGCCGACGATGGGGTCGCAGACCGGCGCATCGGAGAGCCCCGCACAGTCCTGCTGGAGAAGGCAGGCCCTCCGGCAGACTCCTTCCAGGCATCGACCGCCCTCGCAGTGCGGGTCGGTGATGCACTCGGCGCAGTAGCCGTGAGGGAGGGCCTCGGGAATGCAGTGGCGTCCCGAGGGGCAGTCCCGGTCCTGGAGGCAGCCGGTTTCGCAGCGTCCCTGAATGCAGACTTTTCCGAGGTCGCACTGGTCCGAGGTCGAACACTCGGGAGGCGGGAGTTCCTGGATGGCGTCCCCGGGAACGGGCAGATCCCTGCCGATCCCGTCCGACCCCGCCGTGTCGTCGCTTCCCGAGGAGGGGACGTCCCGGGCCGGTGGCGCGACCTCCAGGCCGGACAGGCTGGGGGAGGCCGGCCCTACGCAGGCGATGGCGAGCAGCAGGACCGGAAGGACGGCGACTGGATGGCGCATGGGCGATGTCCTCCCTTGCGGGATTTTCCGCAGAGGATTCTATCGTCTGGGAAGGGGGGAGGCGAGGGGGGAAGCGGGGGTGCGACGGGGAATGACCACGGGACGGGCATCGTTCCCCGGGAGGGTTCTCATTTGGGGTATTCTTGCCGGGAAGGCGGAGGCGCGGACGGAGGGCCCATGATCCCGGATCGGCTGGAGCAGGAATTGAGGTCCGTTCTGGGCGATGCGGGCTTTTCCCGGCGACCGGCGGACCTGGCCCGGGCCTCCAGGGATCGCTGGACCCGGCTGATCCTGCTGGACAAGAGCCGTGCCCGCCCCGACTGGAGCCCGGAGGCGGTCTTCTTCCCGGATACACGGGAGCAGGTGTCGAGGGTGCTTCGGCTCTGTCACGACGCCGGGATCCCGGTGGTGCCCCGCGGCGGCGGCACGGGGCTCTGCGGGGGGGCGGTCCCCGTGTCGGGGGGCATCGTGATCGATCTGTCGGGGCTGGCCCGGATCGGCCCGATTCACGAGCTGAACAGCACCGTCCGGGTGGAGTGCGGGTGCACCGGGGCCCGCCTGGAAGCGGAACTGAACCGACGGGGCTACACCCTGGGACACCTCCCCGGGTCCCTGGAGTCCTCGACGGTGGGGGGCTGGATCGCCACCCGGTCCGCGGGTGCCCAGTCCTCCAGGTTCGGCAAGATCGAGGACCTGGTGGTCGGCCTGGACGTGATCCTCGCTGATGGGAAGCCCTTGCGCCTCGGGGGACCCCAGAGCCGGGGGCGGGGGATGCCCGACTGGCGGCAGTTGTGGCTCGGAGGGGAAGGGACGATGGGGATCGTGGTCGCCGCGACCCTCCGGATCGTCCCCCTGCCGCCCGTGCGACGGACCGCGGCGTTCCGGTTCACCGAACTGGAGGCGGGGCTGGAGGCCATGCGGACGGTCGTGCAGGCGGGCCTTCGGCCCTCGATCCTCCGGCTGCACGACCCCTGGGAGACCCTGCTGCTGGACTACCTGGGCGCCGGGGCCTCGGGGGATCGGAATGAGGGGGCGGAACCCCCGGGGAAGATGCTCGAGGGCGTGCTGCGGCGCATGATCCGGGGGGAGATCCCGAAGGTCCCCGGACAGGTGGCGCGGCTGGTGGTGCGGCTGCTGCTGGGGCGGCCCTGGGCCCAGGAGAGGATGCCCGATTTGCTGCCCCTGAGCAACGTGATGGTGATCGCCTTCTCGGGGGATGAGCGGCGGACCCGCTTCGACCTGTCGGAGGCCCGGGAGGCGCTGTCCAGGGCTGCCGCCCGGGAACTGGCGGCCCCCGTGGCGGAGGAATGGGCCCGCCACGGTCGGCTGGTGGCGACGGACCTCCTGGGCACCTTCGGATCGTCGGCCTATGCAGACACGGTCGAAGTGGCGGGGATGTGGCGGGACATCCCTCGGATCTATCAGAAGACCCGGAAGGCCCTGCTCCGGGACGTCACGGTGCTGACCACCTTCGACCACGTCCGCCGGGAGGGGTGTGCCTGCTATTTCACGGCGATCGGAAGCCTCCCGGACCGGACCCGGCTGCTGGCCCTCTACGACCGCTGCATCCACGGCGCGTTGCGCGCGGCGATGGCATCCGGGGCGTCCCTGAGCCACCACCACGGTGTCGGGCTCCTCCGGCGGGACTTCACCCCCGAGGAGTATCCCGGCGGAAGCCGCCTCTTCTGGTCCCTGAAGGGCGCCGTGGACCCCCACGGCGTGATGAACCCGGGCAAGGTGCACCCCGCGGTCGTGGACCTGCCCGCCCGGGAGGAGGAGGACCGGCCCCTGCAGGTGGACCTTCCCACCCTGCTGGCGTGGGAGGATCGCAGTCGTCCGCCGGAGGCACTGTTGCCGGAGGTTCCCGAGGAGGTCGTGGACTGGGTGAAACTGGCCCGGAAGAACGGGTGGCGGCTGGTCCCGGAAGACGGTGCCGAGGCGGGCGGAGGCAGGAAGGGCCGGAAGGACCCCAGGGAGGTGGTGCTGCACCTGGAACGGCTGGACCAGGTCCTGGACTTCGACCCCGTTTCCGAAACCATCACCGTCCAGGCGGGGATGACGCTGATGCAGGTCGAGAACTACCTGCGGGAGCGTGGGTTCACGCTGGGATTCGCTCCCAGGAGGGAACTGGATCGCACGATCGGGACCCTGTTGAGCCACTATCCCCCCTTCGCCGGGAGCCCGCTCTACGGGACGTTGCGACGGAACTGCCTGGGGCTGTCGGCGGTGCTGCCCGACGGTACCGTGTTCCGCCAGCGCCCGGCGCCACGGCGGTCCGTGGGCCCGGACCTGATGCACCTGCTGCTGGGGACCCGGGGGCGCCTGGGCATCATCACGGCGGCCTGCATGCGCATCTTCCCGAAGCCCCCGGTGCGCGAGATGCTGGCCTACGGTGGCGACGACCCGGAGGTGGCCCTGGCGGCGATCCGGACCGTGCTGCTGCGCGACGCCCGCCCCGAGTGGGTGCTGCTGGCCATCCGTTCCCCCGGCGAGACCTCCCATCGGCACCGGGTCCGGGTGGTGGTGCAGGTGGGCGGAACCCGGGCCCAGGTGTCGGCGGACCTGGACATTCTGCGGCAGGTGATGGACCCCCTGGGATTCGACCCGGAACCCATCCGCCCCGAGAACCGGCCCCGGCCTCCGGAACGACGCATGCCCTTCCTGGAGGGATTCCTGCCGATGGACCGCCTGGGGACCGCCCTGGGGATGATCCGGGAGAACCGGGATCCCACGTGCCCCCAGGCCCACGTGACGCACCTGTCGATGCAGGGGGCCACGCTGCGGCTGCTGATCCGGGACCCCCGGCACCGCTTCCCCGAGGACCTGGAAGCCCTTTTGAACGGAGAGCCCGAGGGGGCGGAACTGTCCCGGATCCTGGAGTCCATCAAGGAGAACCTCGATCCCTTCGGTGTGCTGCCGCCCCTCGATCCTCGGGGAGAGGCATCATGAATCGACGGCCCGCCTCCAGCCTGGCCGTGACCGGCGGGATGCTGCCGGCGCTGACGGTTCTGCTGGCGATCCTGTCTCCGGCCGACGCTTCCCCGATGGTCCGGGTGGACCGGATCGACGGGACGGGGCCGGTGCCGACCGGCAGTCGGGTCGAATACGAGATCCGGATCGACCGGACCTTCACCGATCCGTTCGATGACCGTCAGGTGAGGGTCCGGATGGGCTTCTGGCGAGAAGGCGAGGCGGTCCCCATCGGGGTGGAGGCCTTCTGGATGGTCCCCTTTCGCCGGGAGGCGACCGAGGATGGCGGCGAGCGGTGGATCGAGGACGGGGATCCCTCCTTCCGGGCGAGGTTCCGGGCCCTGCGACCGGGGACCTGGCGGGTGGCCGCCGAGGTGACCATTCCCGGGGAGGGGACTTCGCAAGTGGAGACGCAACCGCTTGAAGTCACAGGCACAGAACTCGATCCGTATGTCCGGCGCACGGTGCGGAACGGGCGACCCGCCCTGGAACGGCAGGGGCGCCCCTTCGTGCCCTTCGGGTTCAACGTCGGATGGAGCGGGCCCAAGGGTACCGGGGACTACGAGCGATGGCTTCCCCGCATCGCCGGGGGATTCGGCCGCAAGTGGATGACGTCCTTCGACGGGACCGCCCTGGAATGGATCCAGGGGGCGGACGGGGGGTACTACGGGGGGCCGGGACGCTACAACCAGAAGGCCGCGGCCCGCCTGGACCGGATCCTCGACCTGGCCGAGTCCCAGGGAGTCGCGCTGCAACTGGTGTTCCAGCAGCACTCCCAGTTCCAGACCACCCACTGGTCCTCCTGGGAGCAGAACCCCTGGAACGCCGCGAATGGAGGCCCCTGCGCCGCCTCGATGGAGTTCTTCACGCTTCCGGAGGTCGTGGAGGGCTTCGACCGGAGGATGCGCTACATCGTGGCCCGGTACGGGGACTCCCCGGCCATTCTTGCCTGGGAACTCTGGAACGAGGTGGACCTGATCGAGGGGTACGATGCGGGGGTCGTGTCGCGCTGGAGTCGGGAACGGGTCGCGCGGCTGCGCCAGTGGGACCCCTACGGCCACCTCGTGACCACCTCCTATGCCTTGCCCGCCTTCCCGGAACAGGACTGGGAATTCGAGGGCTACGACCTGGTCCAGTTGCACTCGTACCTCGAGTCCTACTGGGACGCCCTGGAGATCTTCGCCGATCCCCTCCTGGCCTTCGGGAAGCCGGTGGTGGTGGGGGAGTTCGGCATCGACTTCCTGGGCGAGGCGAATCGGAGGGACACGGAGGCCGTCCACCTGGTCAACGGGACCCTCTGGGCGGTGATGCTGGGCTACACCGGCGGGGTGATGTCCTGGTGGTGGGATTCGTGGCTGGAGGAACCAGGCCCTCTCGCGGGATGGAGCCTGGGCCAGCGGGCCCTGCAGCGCCTGGAGGTCATGGACGTGATCGGTCCCTTCGACGGGGTCCGGCTCGACGGCGCGGCTCCGGGGGCACTGCGGGCGGTCGCCTCCCGCCTGGAGGACGGCCTGCTGGTGTGGATCCACGATCCCCGGTCGGACTGGGACCGGGACCCGGGTCTCCCATGGACGGTGTTCGCCGGGGCGGGGCTGGAACTGGAGGACCCCGGGGAACGCTGCGGGGAATGGACGGCGGTCCGGGTCCACGAGCCGGCGATGGAGGCCCAGATCGGGTCTCTCGAGGATCGGGAGGGCGGGATCTTCCGGCTGGAACTGCCGGCCTTCACGCGGGACCTGCTGCTGCGGATCCGCTGCCAAGGGGAACCGGCCCTCGAGGACGGGGACCTCCCGGTGCCGGAGGACTCGGGCGACATCTCCGATGGGTTGGATTCGGACCTCGTTTCCCTGGAGGACGGGCCGGAGGGCCCACCGGAACAGACCGCGGAAGACCGGGGAACGGTTGGGGATCCGGGGGGCCGACCCGACGCGGCCGGTACGGAGGAGATCCCGGGGGACGATGTCGCGCCTCCCCGCCGGGCAAGGGGATGCCAGGCCGCCTGGTAGCGTCCGGGAGTGCTTCGATTTCCTCCCCTTCGGGAACGATCGGAGGGGTCTGCAATCTCGAACCGGGGACGTTCGCGGAAGTTCAGCGCGGCCGTCCGGGGAAGGTCTCCCCCCGGGGGAACAGGGGCAGTTGCTCGCCGGTGGACAGGAGGTGCTCCACGGCCTCGTACACCGCGATCAGGTGCCGCACGTTGGACACGAAGTCCAGGCGGGAGACATCGATCCGCAGCACGGGCCCGGTGTACCACCCCTCCCGGCGAAGCACGCCGATCATCTCGCCATAGCGTCGTGCCAGGCCACGGACCAGCCGGGCCAGACCCTCGGGGACCTCGGCCTCCGGTCCCTGGTCCGCCCCCTCCTCCCCCCGGGCCCGGTCCTGGATGTTCCGGAACAGCAGCGGCAGCGGGCCTTCCAGCAGGATCAGGAGGTCCGGCCTCACCAGGGGCTGGAACTCCTCCCGGAGGCGACGGTCGATCTGGTCCAGTCCCTCGGCCGTCAGGTAGGGGACCTCCAGGTCCCGGTGGAGGACCTCGCAGAAGGCGTAGCGGTCCGCCAGGGGCGACCCGTCCACGACGGTGCTGCGGTTCAGGGAAGGAACCGCCAGCAACTGCATCCGGCGGAGGTCCAGGTACGCATGCTGGATGTCCAGAGCCCCCTTGTTCAGCCGCCGCCGGGCCTCGCAGATCGCGGGATCGTTCGGCGCGATGCCCCCTTGCTGCATGGCCACGAAGTCGTGGATCGCGTCGTAGTATTCCCGGAGGGTCCGCCGGACCATCTGCTTGGCGGTGGCCAGAAGGCTCGCCAGGGCCTCGTTTTCCGGGATGTGGTCCTCGAACCCCTCGTCGGGCAACTCGAAGAGGGCGTTCATGCCGGTGTTGAAGGCCAGCAGTTTCACCAGGGACGACTTGCCCGCCCCGATGTTCCCGACGCAGACCACGAGGCTCCGCCGATCCAGGAAGTGGCGCATCAGGCGCCGTTCCACGCTGGTCAGCCGGTGGGCGACCTGGTGGCGCCGGATGGTGGGGTCCTCCCGGACCTCCAGGACGTTGCTCCGGTCATCCATGGTAGAAGGCCTTCCGGGCGCTGACCATGCGCCGCACCTTTTCCCGGATCGTCGCTGCGGCGACGTGGACGTAGTCCGGGTGCTCCTCCATGTCGATCTCGGCCGGCAGGACCAGCAGGTCCGCGTCGGGGGGCACGATGGCGTGTTCCCGGTAGCCCAGCAGCACCCGGGGCCAATGGCAGACCACGTCCTCGTAGCAGCGGTGGATCTCCCGGAGGTAGTCCGTGCCGATCCCGGCGGCGTAGGCGTCCCCGGCCTCGGTGCGCTTCCGGCGCCTGCGCTCCAGCTGGTCCGGCTCGGTCCGGAGGTACACCGTCAGGTCCGGCAGGCGGATGCGCTCGGTCTGGAGGGTCTGGAGCAACAGGGTCCGGTAGAGGCGCGCGTGGGGCGGGGGCATCTCCCCCGCATCGACCATCCGCTTCACGAAGACCTCCGGGCCGTCCAGGAAGGGGCGGTCCTCGAGGATCAGCACGGGGACCCGGCTCTCCCGGGTCATCAGGTGGCGGATCTCCCGCTGCTGCAGCGTGCGCATCTGGAGGAAGGCCGTCTCGGTGGCGAAGATGTGGGCCTTCCGGTCCTGGTAGAAGAGCGCGAGGCACTGGTCCGTGAGGCTGCCCTTTTCCACCCGCTCGGTGAAGGTGTGGATCTCGGCTCCCTCCAGGATGTCCGACAGGTCGGTCCGGTAGGGGTCCCGGGCCAGCATGGTCATCAGCGTGGTCTTTCCCGAGAAGAGGTTTCCCATGATTCCGATGTGGAAGTTCATGACCCTCGGACCTCCCCCAGGGATCGGCTCCGGCGATTCTGGCCCCAGGGACTCCCGCCGGTCAAGGAGGCCTGGCACGGCCGCGGGTCCGATCTCCTCGTTCACGGCTTGATCCAGGAGCCGGGATCGGGCATGCTCCCGGCGGCTTTTCTGGAACCGGAGGGAGACGATCATGGCGAGTTCCTGGAAGGGGCGTTCCCTGCTGAAACTGCTCGATTTCACGCCGGCGGAAATCCGGGAGGTCCTGGACCTGGCGGCGACCCTGAAGGCCCGGAACCGGACCGGCGGGCGGGGCCATGCCCTGGAGGGGAAGACCATCGCCCTGATCTTCGAGAAACCGTCCACCAGGACCCGCTGCGCCTTCGTCACCGCCTGCATCCGCGAGGGCGCCCATCCCGAGTATCTGGGGAAGGGGGACATCCAGTTCGGCAAGAAGGAGAGCGTGGCGGACACGGCCCGGGTGCTGGGCCGGATGTTCGACGGCATCCAGTTCCGGGGGTTCCGCCAGGCGGTCGTGGAGGACCTGGCCCGGTTCGCCGGCGTGCCGGTCTGGAACGGCCTGACCGACGACTGGCACCCGACCCAGGTGCTGGCGGACCTGCTGACGCTCCAGGAGGAGTTCGGCCGCAACCTCCGGGGGTGCGCCCTGGCCTACGTCGGTGACGGCCGGAACAACATGGCCAACGAACTGCTGGTCGGTTGCGCGAAGATGGGCATGGACGTCCGGATCGTGGCCCCGGCGTCCCTCCATCCCCGGGCCGACGTGCTGGAGGCGGCCCGGCAGGTGGCCGAGGGAACGGGGGGCCGCGTGCAGGTGACCGCCGACGTGGAGGAGGGGGTCCGGGGAGCCCATGCGCTCTACACCGACGTGTGGGCCTCGATGGGCGAGGAGGACAAGATCCCCGAGCGCATCGCCCTGCTGCGTCCCTACCAGATCACCCGACAGATGATCGCCGCGACGGGCCTGCGGGAAACCGTCTTCCTGCACTGCCTGCCCGCGTTCCACAACCACGAAACGGACCTCGCACGGCAGTTCCCGGATATCTGCGAGGTCGAGGACGAGGTCTTCGAGGGCCCCGCCAGCCGCGTCTTCGACGAGGCCGAGAACCGGGTCCACACGATCCAGGCCGTGATGGTCGCGACGCTCGGGGCGTGACCTTCCCGCGATCCTGCCAGGAGGGCCGAACGATGGACTCGCGGACGCTGTCGGACCTCCAGTTCTCCCGCATCCTGGACGCGGCGGCGGATCTCTGCCAGACGGTTCGCGGCCGGGAGCGGGTCCGCCAGGCGATCCCCCTGAAGGGACTGCCGGAGATCGACCGGGAACTGTGGCTGGTGGAGGAGGCCCTCTGGCTGCTGGACCACCCGGACCGACCCTCGCTGGACGGCGTGGAGGACATGGTTCCCCGGATCCAGGCGGCGGCGAAGGGGGCGGTGCTGACCGCCGGGGAACTGATCGCCTGCGCCCGGATGCTGGCGGCGGGATCGGAGGCGCGCAAGGCTCTGGCGGCGCTGGATCTCCGGGCCCCGAGCCTCGCGGCGCTGGTGCAGCCCCTGCCGGACCTGGGAGCCGTGGCGGAATTCGTCCTCGGGGCCTTCGATGAGGAGGGGCGCATCCGGGACGACGCCTCCCCCCGGCTGGCCGAACTGCGGAGCCGGGCCCTCTCGCTCCAGAGGCGCGTGAAGGCTCTGGTGGAGGAGATGGTCCGGGACGAGCGGATCCGCCCGGTTCTCCAGGACGACTACTACACGATCCGGGAGGGCCGCTACGTCCTGCCGGTGAAGGCCGAGGACCACCGGTTCGTGGCGGGCATCCTCCACGGGGCCTCCCAGACGGGGCAGACCCTCTTCATCGAGCCCCAGTCCATCGTCGAGGAGAACAACCACCTGAAGATGGTGCTGGAGGGCATCGCGGCGGAGGAGCACGCGGTGCTGGCCGATCGTTCCCGGATGATCGGCCGCCAGGCCGAGGCGGCGGCGAGGATCGCCGATGCGCTGTGGCGCCTGGACTCGATCCTGGGCCGTGCGCGCCTGGCGCGATCGATGGGGGGGCGACGCCCCGCGATGGGCGGGGAGGTCCTGCGCCTGGTGGAGGCCCGGAACCCCCTGCTGCTGCTCCTGGGAAGGTCCGTCGTGCCCACCTCCCTGGAGATGCCCGCCGGGGGATCGGGATGCGCCCTGGTCCTGTCGGGACCGAACGCCGGGGGGAAGTCGGTGGCCCTTTCCACGGTGGGCCTCTGTGTGCTGATGGTGCAGCACGGGTTGCTGCCCCCGGTGCGGGAGGGGACGACCCTGCCGGACTACTCCCGGGTCTGGACGGTGATCGGGGACCCGACCAGCATGGACCGGGCCCTGAGCACCTTCACCGGGCAGTTGTCCCGGGTCCTGGAGGCCCTGGAAGGGGCCCGGGGACGGGTGCTGGTGCTGCTGGACGAACTGGGGACCGGGACCGAGCCCCGGCGCGGAGAGGCCCTGGCCATCGCCATCGTCGAATCGCTGGTGGAACGGGGCGCCGAGTGCCTGGTGGCCACGCACTACGACGGGCTGAAACGCCGGGCCGGCGAGGATCCCCGTTTCCGCAATGCCCGGATGGGCCTGGATCCGAAGACCGGCCTCCCGGACTACCTCCTGTCCCTGGGGGAGGCGGGGGAGTCCAACCCCTTCGAGATCGCCCGGCAGGTCGGTCTGCCCGACGCCATCCTGGCCCGTGCCCGTGCCCTGGTGGGGGACCAGGAACGGCAACTGGAGGAGGCCCTGGCCGAGGCGAGGGCCCTGAAGGCCGCCCTGGAGGAGGAGAAGCGGGAGACCGAGGACCTGAAGCGCCGGCTGGCCGACGACAAGAGGCGCTACGAGAAGGAACTCCACCGGATCCGGAACGACTCGGACCGCCTGGTCCACGAGGCCCGGAGGGAGGTGCTCCAGAAGATGAAGCGGCTGGAGGAGGAACTGGAGGCCATCGCTCGGCAGGCCCGGGCCGAGAAGGCCCGCCTCACCGAGCCGACCGCGGTGAGGACCGTGAAGGCCCGCCATCAGGAGGTGGCGGAGCGGAAGCGGGAGGTCCGCCGGGACATGGACCGGGAGGACCAGGCGCGGATGCCCAGCGAGCCGCTTCCCGCCGAGGCCTTCCGGGAAGGGGCCACGGCATACGTCGTGCCGCTCCGGGCCGTGGGGCGGATCGTCGAGGTGGCGCCGGACGGGAAGCGGGGCGTGGTGCAGGTGGGGCTGCTCCGGACCCCGGTGAAGCGATCGGACCTGCGGGTTCCCGAACCGGGATCCTCCGGGTCCCAGGCATCCGGAAAGGCCACGCCCAACCAAGCGAGGATCCCGGCGCCGGAACCCCCGTCCCGGCAGCCGCCGATCGCGCCGGAGGTCCGGGACGCGGGGTTCGTCCGGACGGCCACCAACACCCTCGATGTCCGGGGCATGCGGGCCGACGAGGCCCTGGCGGCCCTGGAAGCCTTCCTGGACCAGGCCTGGCTCCGGGAGGACCCGGAGGTCCTGGTCATCCACGGCCTGGGGACCTCGGCGCTCCGGAAGGCCGTCCGGGAGTTCCTGAAGAAGAGCCGCTACTGCCGGTCGTTCCGCCCCGGGGAGATCCGGGAGGGCGGGGAAGGGGTCACCTTCGTCACCCTGGCATTGTGATCCCGGGTTCGGTCCGGGCGGTTCAGATCACCTTCTTCAGCACCACGAAGCCCCCGACCAGCAGCACCAGGAAGGCCAGGGCCAGCCAGTCGAAGTAGCGGTCGATGAAGCGCTTCATCGGAGGGCCGAAGAGCCACAGCAGGATCGCGACGGCGAAGAAGCGCATGCCCCGCCCGATCACCGACGCCAGCAGCAGGGTTTCGATGGGAATCGCGAAGTACCCCCCGGCCACGGTGAAGACCTTGTAGGGGATGGGGCTGAAGGCGGCGCCGAAGACCGCCAGGAAGGCGTTCTGGTCGTAGAGGTCCTTCACCTTCAGGAACAGGGAGGTGTGGTGTTCCGCGCCGGCCTCGGGGAGGTACCGGTAGAAATCGTATCCCGACAGGGCGACCACCTCGGCTCCGGGACCCGCCCGGCCGTACCACGACTCGGGTCCCACCAGCCACGCCAGGATGCCGTTGACGACCCCGAAGAACTCGTGCCCCAACCACCACCCGAAGGCGCCTCCCAGCACGGACCCGACCGTGCAGATCACCGCGTAGCGGAACCACTTCTCCCGACGTCCCAGGACCAGGGCGATCAGCAGCACGTCGGGGGGGATGGGGAAGAAGGACGACTCGGCGAAGGCCAGCAGGGCCAGGGCGATGGCGCCGTAGGGGGTGTCCGCCCAGTGGAGCACCCAGTGGTAGAGGCCCTTCATCCAGGTCATCGGCAGGCGCCACCAGGGCGTTGCCGGGCTCGCGACGGGATCGGCCATGGTCCTCCCTTCCGGGAACGAGGCGCGCAAGTATAACCGAAACGGATCGCCGTGCCGCCCGCGGGTCTGGAAGAGGCTTCCGCGACGGAATCAGCGGAGGAAGATGGCGTTGCTGTACAGGTAGGGGTAGGAGGCGCTCGCGAGGCCCTCCAGGCCCGGCATGTCGAGGGATCCGGCCAGGTGCAGGGGCACGACGTCCACCTCGACGCGCCAGGCGCCGGCGGGGGCGTCCGGCAGCGTCCAGGTCCGGCCCTGTCCCTCGAGGGTGGCGACCACCGACGATCCCTCGTCAGTGGCCCGGATCACCCGGGTCGTCACTCGGGCCGAGGCATAGGCGTCAGGGGCGACCCCCGCGATGCCCCAGGGGGGGGCCACCAGGGTCGGCACCCGCAGGTAGAGCGCCACTCCCGGATCGGCCTGCACCTCTTGGCCCATCTCCACGGGCCGCCCCTCCCGGATCCCGAAGAAGTCGAAGCCCTCCGGGCTGCCTACCAGGTCAAAGGCCACGTAGAGGCGTCCCTGGCCCACGGCATTCCGGGCCTCGTCCGGGTCGTCGGCACGGTCGGCCGGCAGCAGCACCCGGTTCGCGAACCACCGGAACGACCGCCCGAAGGAATCGAACCGGTCGCCGTCCGACAGGGGGACGGGTCCCCCGGACACCAGCGTCCGGGCCATGTGGGGGAAGTCGCTGGTGAAGGGCTCGCAGGACTCCAGGTCCGAGCACAGGGACGGGATCTCCACGTTCCGGTGGATGTCCGTCGCGCCGAAGACGGTCATCCGGACCCGGGGAGCCACGGCGTCGAACTTCCGGGGGTCCTCGGCCACCGGCTGGAGCAGCAGCAGCAGGGCCAGGTCCGGGTCCGGGACCTGCCTGCCCGGTTCCATGAAACGGTCCACCAGCAGGAAGCGGTCCAGGCCGGACATCAGGGCGTCCATCAGCATCGGGTGCACGTTGAAGATCTCGATCCCGTCCACCGGGGCCTGGACCAGCCGTTCGACCGAAATGGCCGCCTCTTCCGGGTGGTTCACGAAGGCGTACCCGCCCTGGGCATGGACTTGCGCGATGGCGGCCTGCACCTGTTCCAGGGGAACCGCGTCGTGGTAGGACGTCGAGAACACCTCCGAAGGGACCGGGGCCGAGAGGCCGACGGGCATGTTCTTGTTCCCTTCGCAGCCCACGAAGTAGAGGAAGGAGGGGATCAGGCTTCCCTCGGGGCACCGGACCCGGTTCGCCACCGTCCGTCCCCGGGAGTCCAGCACCAGGGTGTCCCCCTCCTCGGGTCGGTAGTGGAGCGCGTCCTCGAAGGAGGCGTCCCGGACGTCGCCGGGGTGGTCGGTCTGGAACACCAGAGAGATGCCGTTCCGGCAGGGCGCCAGCCGGTGCTCGTCCTCGCAGGCCCGGAACAGGGAGGGGTCGATGCCCTCGTGGTCGGGGAAGCACCCGTCGTGGGACCACTGGGAATGCAGGTGGACGATGGCCCGCTGCTCCACGAAGCCCCGGTTCGTCGGCCCGAAGGGGATCGGCGGTACCACCGCGTCCGGTCCTTCCTCCCCGACCGCGTCCTCGACCGGTTCCGTGTCCCCGTTCCCGGGGTCCTGTGCCGGGTCCGCCGCGACGTCCGAGTCCCCATCGGGAACGCCGGGGTCCTCGGGAGGCGGCACGGCATCGTCCGAGAGGACGTCCCGGGGACCCGGGTCCGGCAGGACGTCGGGCGTCCCGGAGGAACCGCCTCCGCAGGCGATCGCCAGGACCAGAGGAACCGCCGAAAGCCATCGGGTCATGTCGTGCCTCCCGGATCGAGGAAAGAACGGCCCCGCAATGGTGCCAGGAATGTCGCCGGATTGCCACGGGAAAGCCATTTTCGGCGGCCCGGCGCCGAATCGGACCGGGATGCCCGCGTTCCGCCTTCATGGCATAATGCGCCGCGGCCCGGGGAAGGGAGCCCGACGATGGGGGAACGGGATCGGACCAGTCACCGGTCGATGCGGCGGATCCGGAACATCGGGATCATCGCCCACATCGACGCGGGCAAGACCACGCTGACCGAGCGCCTCCTGTTCATCACCGGGAAGACCCACAAGATGGGGGAGGTCCATGACGGCGAGGCGGTGATGGACTACATGGTCCAGGAACAGGAGCGGGGCATCACCATCACCTCGGCGGTGACCTCCTTCGAGTGGCGGGACCACGAAGTGCACCTGGTGGACACCCCGGGGCACGTGGACTTCACGATCGAGGTGGAGCGTTCCCTCCGGGTGCTGGACGGCGCGGTGGTGGTCTTCGACGGCGTCAGCGGCGTCGAGCCCCAGTCCGAGACGGTCTGGCACCAGGCGGACCGGTTCGGCGTGCCCCGGATCGCCTTCGTGAACAAACTGGACCGAGTCGGAGCGGACTTCGACGCGGCGGTGGCCTCGATGAGGAGCCACTTCTCCCAGACCATCCTGCCGGTCCAGGTGCCTGTAGGGAGCGAGTCCTCGTTCCGGGGGGTGGTGGACCTGATCCACCGGCGGACCCTGGCCTGGGACGGCCTGGACCCGAGGATCACCGAGGAGCGGGAGGGGATCCCCGACGAACTGCGGGAGACGGCGGAACGGGCCCGGGAGGAACTGGTCGCGGGGCTGGCGGACTTCGACGAAGAGGTCGCGGACCTCTACCTGGCGGGAGAGGACGTCCCGGGCGACCGGCTTCGGGAGGTGCTGCGCCGGGCCTGCATCTCCGGCAGGGTGGTGCCCGTGCTCTGCGGGTCGGCTCTCCGGAACCGGGGCATCCCGCCGGTGCTGGACGCGGTGACCGCATGGCTTCCCTCCCCGCTGGACATCCCGCCGGTCCAGGGCACCGATCCGAGGACCGGGGAGGCCCTGGAACGCCCCCACGACCCGGCGGCCCCCTTCTGCGCGCTGGTGTACAAGGTGCAGGTGGTGGACGAGGGGCGTCGCCTGACCTATCTCCGGATCTACTCGGGGCGCATCCGGGAGGGGGACGACGCCTTCAATCCCGGGCGGAAGATCCAGGAAAAGTTCAGCCGCATCTTCCTGATGCACGCCCGGGACCGGAAGCGCCTGGAGGAGGTCGGGGCGGGGAACATCGTGGGGGTCCTGGGGCTCAAGGTCACCGGGACCGGCGAGACCCTGTGCGACCCGGCCCACCCCATCCTGCTGGAGCCGATCCGGGCCTACGACCCGGTCATCTCGATGGCCATCGAGGCCGAGGTCCAGGGGGACCGGGAACGCCTGGAAACGACCCTGCGGCGCATTGCCGACGAGGACCCGACCTTCCGGTTCCGGGAGGACCCGGACACCGGCCAGACAGTCATGTCTGGCATGGGGGAACTGCACCTGGACATCGTGGCGGACCGCATCCGCCGGGACTTCCGCCTGCCGGTCCGGGTCGGGCGGCCCCAGGTGGTCTATGCCGAAACGGTGCTGCGGGCGGCCGAGGGCGACGGGGTCTGCGAGATCGACGGCGACGAGGCCCGGGTCTTCGCCCGGATGCGACTGCGGGTGGAGCCGGCGCCCCGGGGGACCGGGAACACCGTCCGGTGTGCCGGGGAGGTCCAGGCGCCCCCGGTCCTCCGGGAGGCAGCCACCGCGGGGATCCTGGAGGCGTTGCAGGGAGGCGTGCTCCACGGACTGCCGATCACCGACGTTACGGCCATCCTGCTGGGATTGGAGGGACGCGAGGGATACGTGATCGACGAGACGGTGGTGAAGATCGCCGCGATGAACGCCGTGAAGGAGGTCTGCGGGATGGCGGGAACCGCCCGGATGGAGCCCGTCGGGCGCATCGAGGTCGTCTGTCCGCCGGAGTACATGGGAGAGGTTCTGGGAAGCCTCCAGGCCCGCCGGGGGGTCATCGAGGCCCTGGAGGACCGGGGCCTGGTCAAGTGGATCCGGGCCACCGCCCCCATCGAACGGATGTTCGGATACGCCACCGAACTCCGGTCGGCCACCCAGGGACGGGGATCCTTCACGATGGTCTTCGAGCGGTACGACGTGGCATGACGCGGGATTTCGGGGTCGCGGAATCTTTTCCGCGACATGCCGTCCAAGGCCCGGTCGCATGCCGGCGGTGCCGGCGAATCCGGTTGACGCGCCGTGTCCGGGTCGGCTAGCCTCTTGCGGGTCCGGAGCGAGGTTCGCGAATGGGAACAAAGGGAAGCGGGTTCGTTGGGAGAAGCCGGGCGGTCCTCTGGGTTCTTTCCGGGGCGTGGCTGCTGGCCGTGGCTCCGGGGTGCCAGGGTGTCACGAAATGGGCGCTGGGCTACACCGGGAACATCCTGGCGGACGGATTCCGGGCCATTACCGAGGACCCGGACGTGGACCTGGTCCGGGAATCCCTTCCGGGCAACCTGAAGACCGTCGAGGTGCTGCTGGCCTCGAGCCCCTACGACCCGAACCTGCTGTACGCCCTGGCCCAGGGCTACGGGTCCTATGCGTGGCTGGTCCTCGAGGACGAGATGGACCTTGCAGAGGCCGCAGGACAGGCCCAGCGGGCCGAGGCGCTCCGGCAGCGGGCCCAGGGGCTGTATCGCAGGACCCAGGTGTACGCCGCCCGGATGATGACCCGGGCCGGGCGTTCCGAAAAGGACGTCCTGGGGGCGCTGGAAGGCCCGTCGGAACAGGCGACGGACCGGCTCCTGGGGCGGTTGGAACGACCCGATGCCCGGGCCCTGTTCTGGTTCACCTTCGGGTGGATCAGCCGCATCAACCTGGACCCGGCGAATCCCGAGCGGGTTTCGGAACTGCCCCGGGTCGAGCGGTTGATGGCCCGCGTGGTGGCGCTGGACCCGAAGTACTTCCACGGGCTCCCGCTGCTGCTGAGCGGCGCCCTCTACGCCGGTCGGGCCCCGATGTACGGCGGCGACCTGGACAAGGGACGGTCGTTCTTCGAACGGGCGATCGCCGTCTCCGACGGTCGGTTCCTGGTGACGAAGTTCGCCTATGGCCGCTACTACGGGGTCCAGGCCCAGGACCGGGAACTCTTCTGCCGGATGATGAACGAGGTGCTGGAGGCCCCCGAGGACCTGCTGCCCGAGCAGCAGATGATGAACAACGTCACCCGGCGCTGGGCGAAGAGATGGCGGGAGAGGGCGCCGTCCCTCTTCGAGGAATCGCAGGAATGTCCTCCCGTGGGCGGACAGCAGAAGGGAACCGAATCGCAGGAGGTGGATGATGGGGAACTCTAGAGGATGGCGGGTCGCGGGGAAGGGGCTGGTGATCGCGGCGGTCCTGGCCTGGGGGGGCGCCCTCCGGGCGGAACCCGTGGTGATCAAGCTCGCCACGGTGGCTCCCAAGGGATCCCCCTGGATGAACGCCTACACGGCGATGAACGAGGAGGTCGAGAAGGCCACCGAGGGCCGTGTGTCCTTCAAGTTCTACCCGGGCATGGTCTCGGGCGACGAGAAGGACATGGTCCGGAAGATGCGCGCCGGGCAGTTGCACGCCGGCGGCCTCACGGGCACGGGACTCCAGATGATTCAGCCGGCCATGCTGGTCTGGCAGTTGCCGCTGCTGTTCAAGGACTACGAGGAACTGGCGAAGACCCGGGCCCGGATGGAGGACCGGATGCAGGGGCTGATGAACCAGAAGGGGTTCGTCATCCTGGGCTGGTCCGACCTGGGCTACACCTACATCTTCACCAAGAAGCCCGCCAGCAGCCTGGCCTCATTCAACCAGATCAAGATGTGGGGGTGGGAGGACGAACCGATCAGCAAGGCGTTCTTCGAGGTGGCCGGGATCGCCCAGGTGCCCCTGGCCCTGACCGACGTCCTGCCGGGCCTCCAGCGGGGGATGATCGACGGCGTGTACAACTCCCTGATGGGCCTGATGTCCCTCCAGTGGGACAAGTACGTGTCCTATGTCACGAAACTGGTCATCAGCATCGGGATCGGGGCGACCGTGGTCACCAAGTCCGTCTGGGACCAGATCTCGCCCGAGGACCAGAAGAGGATCCTGGAAATCTCCCGGCGGCACCATGACCGGCTGAACGGGGAGATCCAGAAGAAGAACAAGGAGGCCCTGTCCCAGATGAAGAAGGCGGGGATGCAGGTGGTGGACCTGGAGGCCGGCGAGATGGAGCGGTTCCAGGGGATTGCCGCCCGGGTGCGCCAGATGCTGACCGGGAAGTTCTTCGACGCCGCGTTGCTGAAGGACGTGGAGGCGATGCGGGACCGCGTCCGGGCCGGCAACTGACGGGACGTCCCGTCCCGAAGCCCTTCCAGGAGGTGGACGTGAAGCCCTTGTTTGCCCTGGATCGCCTGATCGGGAAGGTCGAGTCGGCCCTCCTGGTGGCCTCTCTGGCGGCCCTGCTGCTGCTGACGCTCTATTCCGTGGCCTACCGCAACCTGCTGGCGCCGGTGGTCCTGAAGATGCAGGCCCGGGCGGCCCAGTCCTCCACGGAGGTGGGCGCCGTTCCCGGCGGCGCCCAGGCCCCGGCCGCCGTCCCTGGAGAGGCTCGGGGAGGCGGGGGGACGGAGGAACCGCCGAAGCCGTCCGAAGGGGCTCCGGCCGGGGACGACTTCGCCGGGGACCTGGACGACGAGGAGGCCCCCGCAGCACCGGCGACGGGGGACAGGAAGGCGCCGGCAACAGGGCAGGGGGACTTCGCCGGGGACCTGGACGACGAGGAGGCTCCGGCAGCACCGGCGACGGGGGACAGGAAGGCGCCGGCAACAGGGCAGGGGGACTTCGCCGGCGACCTGGACGAGGAAGGTCCGGCGGCTTCTCCGGTGGAGGCCCCAGCCCGCCCTGCGGCCCCTCCGACGGCGGACGTCGCGGCGGCGGCCGCCACCACGCCCTCCCAGGAACTCGCCGCGCCGCCGGAATCCCTGTTGCTGCGCATCCTGAAGTTCCTGAACTTCGGCTGGATCGACACCGTGACGCGGCACCTGCTGCTCTGGATCGCCTTCCTGGGAGGGGCGGTCGCGACCCGTTACCGTCGGCACATCAAGATCGACGCCCTGTCCCGGCTCCTTCCCGAGGAGGGGCGCAACCGCCTGACGATCCTGCTGGACGTCGCGGCCATCGCCGTCTGCGTGGTGATGGCCCGTGCCGCCTGGAAGTTCATGACCTCCGAGTCGGAGACCGATGCCGTGTTCTACGGGAGCCTGCCGGTGTGGGTCGGGATCGCGATCATCCCGGTGGGATTCGGGCTGCTGATCTGGCACTTCTCGCTGGACTGCCTGCTGGAGATCCTCTGGAATGTCGGGGTCCGATCCCCGGAACTGGTCCGTTGGCGCGAGGAACTGCACCAGAGCCAGGGGGAGGTGGCCTGATGGGAATGCTGCTGCTGGTGGTCATCCTGCTCTTCGCGCTGTTCGGGACGCCTCTCTTCACGGTGCTTGGCGGAGCGGCCCTGTCGCTGTTCGCACTCGAGGGCATCGACACGAAGGCGGTCATCGTCGAGATGTACCGCCTGGCCGCCAACCCCTTCATGCTGACGATCCCCCTCTTCACGCTGGCCGGGTTCCTGATGGCCGAGGCCAATACCCCGAAGCGCCTGGCGCGCCTGGCCCGGGCCGGGCTCGGATGGCTTCCCGGGGGCATCGTGCTCGGGGTGATCGTCACCTGCTCCTTCTTCACCACGTTCAGCGGGGCGTCGGGGGTGACGATCATCGCCCTGGGGGCTCTGTTCCTGCCCATTCTGAAATCCGAGGGCTATCCCGAGCGGTTCTCCCTCGGCGTGGCCACCGCTGCCGGGTCGATGGGGCTCCTGTTCCCGCCGTCCCTGCCGCTGCTGGTCTATGGCATGGTGTCGGGGATCGACGTGAACCGGTTGTTCATCGCGGCCCTGGGGCCCGGGATCATCACGGTGCTGGCCCTGGCGATGCTGGGACTCTTCGTGGCCCTCCGGTCCGGGACCCGCCGGACCCCTTCCAGCGCCCGGGAGTTCTTCGCGGCGGTGAACGAGGCCAAGTGGGAACTGCTGGTGCCGGTCATCATCTTCGGGGGCATCTTCGGAGGCCTGGTGACGGTGGCCGAGGTGGCGGCGATCACGGCCTTCTACCTGGTGATTGTCGAGGTCTTCATCTACAAGGACCTCCAGATCCGGCGGGATCTGCCCCGGATCTTCCGGAAGAGCATGATGCTGGTGGCGGCGCTGCTGCTGATCCTGGGAAGCGCCCTGGGCCTGACCAACTACCTGGTGGACGCCGAGGTGCCGGATCACCTGTTCCGCATCGCCACCTCGATCTTCACCAGCAAGTGGTCGTTCCTGCTGGCCCTGAACGCCTTCCTGCTGATGATGGGCAGCATGCTGGACATCCTCTCGGCGACGATCGTCATCGTGCCGCTGATCGCCCCCGTGGCCATCAAGGTGGGCATCGACCCCGTGCACCTGGCCGTGATCTTCATCGCCAACATGCAGACCGCCTACCTGCTGCCGCCCGCGGGGATCGACCTCTGCGTGGCATCCCTGGCCTTCAACCAGCCGATGACGCGGATGTACCGGGTGGCGGTCCCCTTCGTGGGAACCCTGTTGGCCGCACTGCTGGTCATCACCTACGTGCCGGAGCTCTCCCTGGCGCTGCTGCACTGGACGGGACGCTAGGAACGGGTCATCCCGTGGCCGGACCCGAGGGGGCATCGGCTCCGGAAAGGCGCCGCTCGATCCGTTGACGTGCGGCCGCGGCGACGGCCTGCAACGCCGGCGGCAGATTTTCGTTGAAGTCCGCCGAACCCAGGGCATCCAGGGTCCGGGATCGCCCGATCACGCCCAGGGTTTCCAGCATCACCTGGACCACCTCCGGGCTCTTCCGGCGCACGCTGAGCCGTCCCGGCAGCACCGTGCGCCACTTCGGCGGCCGGAGGGCCTCCAGCAGCAGCGCCTCGAAGTCCGGATCGTCGGGGAGCACGATCCGCTCGTATTCCATCAGGGCCCGGAGGCTTGCGATCTGGAGCAGGTCCGCCGGCTCGTCCTCGGAATGGGTCCGCGAGCGGATGTTTTCCCGGAGGCGTTCCAGGAACAGCGGATGGGTCGAGTGGATTGCCCCGAGGGCCTCGACCGCCCGCCGGACCACCGTCTCGTCGGGGTCGTTCATCCGGCCCAGGAGGTCCTTTTCCGCATCGTAACTCGCCAGGCGGGCCAGGGCCGTCACGCAGGCCTCCCGGACCTTCGCGTGGGGGTGCTCCAGGTACCGGACCAGGATCGGGGTCGCCCGGGAATCGCCGATCTGCCCCACCACCTCCACGAGATTCCGGATGGTGTACCAGTTGTGACGATGGGCCTTCAGTTCGTCGAGGACATGGTCGAGGGCGGGCTTGCCGATCTTCACCAGCACCGAACAGAGCGCCCGCCGGCAGCCGGGATCCTCCGAGACGGACAGGTGTCGGATGACCGGAAGCACCGCGTTTGGTCCGAAGAGGGCCAGCCCGTCCTCCAGGGGACCCCGGGTCTCCTTGGGCAGCGAGACCGTCAGGCGGATCAGGTCGTCCAGGAAACTCCCCTTGTCGAGGTGGCCCAGGGCCTCGGTGAGGAAGCGGTTGCGGCCCAGAAACGGCGGGACGGGCTCCGCCGCATGGCGGGTGATCACGCCGAAGAGGGACACCAGGAGGTCCTTTTCCTTCCGGGCCAGGAGTTCGGGAATCACGATGACCAGGACGTTCAGGTACTTCAGGTAGGCCTTCGGGTCCCCGCAGCGGTCGAAGTCCTCCAGGTACTCCCGGGACTTCTCCAGGAACCGGTCGGTCATCATCCCGGCCTTGATGTGGCTCTGGACGCTCGGCGGAAGGTCGGCGAAGCCGAGGATCTCTGCCTGGTAGGCCGTCATCAGCAGGGGCCGAGCCTCCTGGAGCAGATCCGAGGAACCCAGTTGTCGGAGGGCCTTCCGGGTCAGTTCCAGCAGGGACTGTTGGAAGGCCCGGGGATCCCTTCCCGCCAGGTTCAGCCGGGGTGCCGGCTTGCGCAACTCGTCGATGTAGTTCAGCATCTGCCCGGCCACCTCCATCAGTTGCCGGGGTTTCATCGCCGCGACCAGCACGTTTTCCACCGGCAGATCGATGGCGACGTGGAGTCCCTCCGAGACCAGGTCCGCGTTCAGCAGGATGTCCCGGAGGGTCTCGATCCGGTGGATGGGCCGGATGACCTCCCGGATGGCCTGGGCCTTCAACTCCCGGATGGTGTCCGGGGACGCCTCCCGGAGCATCGGCAGGCGGGAGATGTCCTTCCGGAGCCTGGAAAGGGCGATCTTCACCGGCCAGGGGAGGTGGCGGATCCCCCCCAGCACCTCGTCCATGCCCACCACGGTGCAGTGCACCAGGCCCATGCTGCCCAGGAGTTCGACCAGACTCTCCGGCGCCCCTGCCTCCCGGACCTCGCGGGAAGCCTGGAGGGACCACCGGGTCCAGCCTTCAAGGAAGGCCTCCAGTTCCTCCCGGGTCAGTTCCCGCTTCAGGGTGAACGCGGCGATGCGGTTGCGGACGAAGTAGTCGTGGAACTTCCCGACGAAATGGTCCCCCAGGACCCCCCGGAAGGTCTTGGCGACCTCGATGGGCTGGTCCAGGAGCCCGTCGAGGACGACCCCCTTCTCGTCCATCGTGGACACGAGGGTGTAGGTCAGTTCGTGGGCCTGCTGGGTCAACTGCCGGAAGAGGGCGAACATCTCGTCCACGGCGCTGCGTGCCAGCACGTGTTCGGAGGAATAGGTCCCCGTCTGGGTGATGGCCTTCAGCAGCAGCAGGGTGAATTCCCCGGCCCTCTGGCGGATCTGCCGGGCCTCCTCGCCGTCGGCCATCAGGGAGCGCATCGAGGAGGACCGGGATTCGTCCACCGGGACATCCTGCATTGCGGCCTGTGTCACCCTAGCGAGTCGGGGAGGGTCTTGTCAAGCCGGCCCGGGCGGGTATGCTGAACGGGGACTCATGCAGGGGAACGCGGCATGGAGGATTCGAAGCGGCAGGAGGATGGTCCGCCCCCGCGGAAATGGGCGGCGTCCGTGGGTGCAGTGGCGGTGTTCCTGGGCCTGGCGGTGATGATGTTCTACTGGCTGAAGCCTCCCACGGAGGCCACCAGGGCCTTCGAGGTTCCCAAGATCACGATCGCGAGGCTGGACGAACAGCCCTTCATGCGGATGGAACTGGGACCGGGCGAGTCCTACCGGCCCATCGACGTGATGGCCGGCACCACGGTGACGCTGGACTGCCAGGTGGTGTCCCGGGCCGCCCCGGGGACGGGGAAGTCGCGCTTCCTGCTGAAGGCGTTCGGACGGGAACGGGAGATGCCGGAGTGCCTCGCGGAACTCGAGATTCCCGACGAGGTGGGCCGCGAAGAGAACCTGGTGATCACCTTCTTCGACGCGGGAGCGAAGACCGCGACCGACGTGCTGACGGTCCCGATGGTGATCCGGGGGCGGAGCGAGGGCATCGAGTTCCACGCCCTCGAGGACGAACTCCACCGCCCGGTCTCGGCGACCACGGCTCCCGACCAGGTCTTCGTCTATGCCCGGGCGATCACCCGCCTGCCCTCGGACACCCGGGACTACGCGGCGATGTTCTTCACGATGGACCCGACGGTCGGGGTGCCGGTGCTGGAACTGGCGCCCGTGCACGAGGGGGAGCGCCCGCAGCCCCTGGTGTCGTCGCTGATCCGCTTCCGGTCCTACGGGAAGGACCTGGCGGCCTATGCCTTCTGGACGCCGTCCCCGATCCGGTTGGGGGGCCGGGACGGAAGCCGCATGGTCACCGACATCGGGGCCTTCATCGTCCGGAAGGACCAGATCGCCACGCTGTTCCCGAAACTGCTGAAGGTGGAGCAGTCCGGCCCCGACACGCTGACGGTGACCCCCCTGGTCCAGACCCTGGAGGAACTCCGGTCGATGGCGGTCCTCGGACTCGTGTCCCGCCCCCCGCTGCACGTCCTGCGGGCTCCCGGGCCCGCCGCCGAGGCCCAGGTGCCGGGCGCCACTCCCCCTGCCCAGCCCTGAATTCCCTGCACCGGCAGAGGAGATTCAGGCAGCCCCTGTCCAGAACACTTCCGGAGGGTCCGAATCGTCCGGGGCAACAGGTCCCGATGGCGGGAAGCGGCCGGCGGTTCATGCTCTTCCCGGGGGCGGGGCACCCGGCAGGGCAGGGAAGGGCGGCCCAGGGACGGCGGCGACCATCGGGATGGAGCAGGAATGCCCTGTCTCGACCGGGCTGTCCTCGAACGGGGAGGTGCAGGAACTCCCGGGGCGATGCACGGGGACGGGAGTGCGTCGTCCCACCGCAGCCCGGGTCAGGTTCCCTTGGCCTTCTTGATGATCGCGAAGTTGATGGAGGAGTAGCCCTCGATGGCCGCGGTGGTCATCACCAGGCGGATCACCTCGAAGGGGATCGCCTCGTCCGCCTGGATGATGATCTGGCGGGACTCCTCGAGCCACTTCTCGGCCTTCTCCTTGTCCGCCGGCATCGGGCGGGCCCGCTCGTAGGACTCCCGGGCGGCCTTCAGCACCTTGGACAGGTCGGGAAGGCGCAGGTCCGGGAAGTTCTTCTCGGCCACCAGGGTGGTCTTCATCACCTCCTCGCCTTCGAAGACGAGGGACTGGCTGGAGATGCCGATCAGGGGATACCGGTCCAGCGCTCTCCCGGAATAGGCCTTCGGGAGGCGGATGTCGTTCTGCTGCATCAGAATCTCGCCGGTGGCCGAGAAGGTGATCAGCAGGAAGACGACCAGGATCGAGAACATGTCGATCATCGGGGTGAGGTTCAGGTCGAAGAGCATCGCCTTGCGGGCGCCCTTTCCCCCGACCTTCAGCCCCTTCATATTCACGCTGGAGCCGATTCGGCTGCCCGGTGCCTTGATGGCCATCGGTTCTCCTCCTGGCGGGGACGCCCGGGGGCGCCCCGACGCCGTCACTTCTCCATCTCTCCGGCCACGGAGTTCGCGTCGGCCACGACGACGTTCGCCATCCCCAGGGACATGCACGTGTCCATCGCCGTGATCATGTCGGAGTAGGCGACCTGGTCCTCCGGGGCCACGATGACCTTCTGGTCCTTCGGGAGCTTCATCTCCTCGACCTTCTTCCGGAGCCCCGCGGCGTCGTACTTGCCATCGACCTTGGGGATGGACTCGCGGCTCAGGTCGGCGAACTTCACCCAGTAGCCGTTCTTGTCCAGCAGGATGGTCAGGCGCTTGGGCGGCTCCGTCTGCTGCTGCTTCTGGGGCTTCTGGACCGACTGGTCCACGCTGATGCGTCCCGTCTGGGTCCAGACCGCGGTGATCAGAAGGAACGTGATGCAGACCGAGAAGAGGTCGATCATCGGCACCAGGTTCAGGGCGACACCGAGGGTCTTCTTCCCGCCCTTGCTGATCTCTTGGGGACCGCTCATCGTTGCCTCCTGGAAGGACACCGGACCTGCCCAGAACCGGTCGTCAGGACGACCCGGCCGGGAAGGAACGAATGTCCGTCACGCCTCACTCGCCCCGGCCGGACTTCTCGTTGTCGAACTTGTCCCGGTTCGCGGTGATCAGGTTCAACACGGACACCGTCGTCTCGTTGATGTCGTCCACCAGCTGCTGGGACTTCGCCTGGAAGATGGCGTAGGCCAGCGACGCGGTGATGGCGACGGCCAGACCGAAGGCGGTGTTGTACATGGCTTCGGAAATTCCCTTCGCCAGCTCGGTGGCCTTCGAAGCCGCATCGGCCTCGGCCACGGCGCCGAACGAACGGATCAGGCCGAAGATGGTTCCGAGGAGGCCCATCAGCACCGCCACGTTCCCAATGACCGCCAGGAAGCCGATGCGCTTCTCGATCCGGGGCAGCTCCCGGAGAGCCGCCTCGTCCATCGCCGCCTGCACGGCTCCGTCGGACTCCTTGGCCTTCATCAGGCCGGCCTGGAGGACCTTCGCCAGCGGGAACTTGGAGATGGAGCACAGTTTCAGCGCATTCTTCAGATCGCCCACCAGGATGTACTTCGTCAGCACGCGGGTGAACCCTTCCTTGTCCACGTTGGACTGGAAGTAGAGCACCACGACGCGCTCGATGATCACGCCGAACATGAAGATCGACGTGGCCAGGATGATGTACATGTTGGCGCCACCCTTCTCGAACGCCGTTGCGATGAACTCGAACATCTCTGCACTCCTCCTCTTGCTGGCCTCGACTCTCTCCCCTCGCGGGGAACCATCCCACAGGCAACCCCGCGCTGAAGGATCCCTCGGGACACCAAGCGCGGTAAACCCCTATAGCAGCCCTGAACCCGGGTTGTCAACTTCCCATCCAGGCCGACCCTGCCCGGAGCCGGCGAACATTCCTCGGAATCATCCGGGGTTGAAGACGAAGGGCCACTGCACCACGCAGATGCCTCCCTCCGGCTTCGCGAAACGCATGTTGCGGATCGTCCGAAGCACGCACTGGACCACGGCATCGTTGCCCAGGGAGGAATCGACCAGGGAGGCGTCGGAGACCCGGCCCTCCAGGTCGATCGTCCACCGGACCGTCACCTTTCCTGCGAGGGTCTCGTAGATCTGCAACTGCTGCTCGTAGCAGGCCCGGATCGCACCCGCCCGCTGCATCACGACGGCCTGGATGTTGTTTCTCTGGCAGAAGCCCGTGGCCCCCATTCCGCCCAGGGACATCTTGCCGACACTCTTTGTGCCCTTCTTGCCCAGGCCGGCCCGCATCCCCATGCCGCCACCGGTGTCCACCCGGCCGAGGCCGTGGATGCGCCCATAGCCCCCGGTGCCTCCGCCGCCCGGGCCGGTTCCCTTGAAGCCCATGCCTCCGGCCCCGTAGCCGACCACCAGTTCGGAACCGGTCCCGGCCATCGCCACGGCCATCCGGTTTTCGAAGGCGTCGGCGTTGTCCGACAGGATCGACGAGATGGCTCCGGACTGTCCCATCCGGTTGGACAGCAGGTCCGCCAGTCCCACCTTCTTCGGGTCGATGCGGGCCGCCAGCGCGCCGTCCCGCCGCGGGACCTTGGATTCCAGGTTCGGGTCCTTGTCCGGGTCGCCGAACTTCCCTTCCTCGCCCTCGGCCCGCTTGCCCACCGAGTCGTCCTCCTCGCCGATCTCGAGGAGCGTCTCCTCCTTCTCCATCGTGACGTTGGCCTCGACCTTCAGAAGGCGGCGCTCCGCCGGGCGCTGCTCGACCTTCTCGGTCGGGTCCCAGGCGAACTGGGAATAGACCCACAGGGACACGAGCACGAACAGCGATCCCACCGTCGCGGCGATGAAGTTCCCGTCCATCGACATCGCGGTGCTGCGGCCGATGATGACGTCCGGCCGGACGAACTGGAAGAAGACCTCCAGTTTCCCGAACTCCAGGACGCCCCAGTCGCCCTTCTGGACGGTCACGTAGTTCAGACCGCTCTGGTCGCTGGTGTGCTTCTTCACGTACTCGCGCACGGGCAGCAGGGTGTTGTCCAGGTTGACCCGGCCCTGGAAGTCCCGGGAGAGGGCCACCTGGTAGACGCCCTTCTTGTCGAAACGGAACAGGGTCAGGGACCGCCCCACGGAGGGGTCCGGGACGATGAAGTCGCAGGAGACCGCCTCGCCGATGGTGATGTCGCGCCTCTCGGTGAAGGTCGTTTCCTTGATGATCTTCCCGTCCCAGAGCAGCGCCACCCGCAGCAGGCGGTCATCGGGCCCGAGGATCGGCTGGGCCGACAGCGTCCAGATGAAACCCACCACCTGGATGAGGATCCCCAGGAACATCAGGTGATAGCCGTAGTACATCGCCAGTTGCGTGTGGGCCTTCATGGTGCCCTGCTGCACCATGGCCAGCATCTCGGAACGCACGGTGAAGGGGACCAGGAACAGGAGGACGAAGGAAAGGCCCACGGACACGAGTCCCGCAGTGGCGAGCACCTTCTTGCGGTGGGTCGCCAGGGCGACGCCGGCGGCGACCAGTCCCGCCCCCATCAGGACCATTGAGAGGACCCCGTCCCACCAGGCGATCCCCTGGGACAGCGTTTCGTCGGTGAAGCGGACGACGTCGGTGTCCACCCAGGGGACCGAGATGCCTCCGATGAGACCCACCAGGGCACCGACCACGGCGATCCACAAGCCAATCTGCATGTTCCTGCCCTCTCGTTTCAAGGGAGGCGATCACCCACCTCCGCGGGTCCGCCGCCCCGATCCCTGGCCCGACGCCTGGCAGGCCGTTTCGGGTCCCGGGGGAACCCAGGCGGAGGGATTCTCCAAAGAACCTTCCGGCGCGTCAACGGGAAATTTCATTCCCTCCCCACGATGGGGGCATCGTCCGGAAATCCGCCGGTTTTTCAATGCCGCCCGGACACCTGGACTACCGGTTCCGGCACGGAAAGATTCCCGACGACGTGGGGCACGGGGCCCGCCGCGATTCAGTCCTTCAGCAGCAGCCGCCAGGGATGGCGCTTGATGTCCTTCATCAACGCCACCAGGTCGTCGTAGATCTCCCGTTCCGCCAGGAGCCCTCCCACCGTCCCCTTCCCCTCGGCCACCCCCTGGACGATGCCCCGGACCTGGGCCACCAGGGCCAGGAGGTCCGGCCGGGCGGCGACCACCAGGGCCGCGAGATCCCGGGCCACCTGGCTGCCGTCGGTCGCCAGGCGCTCGACCTCCCGGACGGTCCCGGGGAGGGCGTCCAGGACCGGCCCGATCCCGCGGTCCACCTTGCGGGCCAGGTCCCGGACGGCGGCGACGGCCTCGGCCACGGTGGCCCCGTTGCGGGTCTCCTCGCCGATCCCGGCGGAGATCTGGTCCAGGCGGGCCAGGGTCCGGCGGATGACCGGACGGCTCTCCTCGAGGATCTGGCTGGCCTGGGCGGTCACCTGCCGGATGTTGGCGATGCTCTCCCGGAGGTTTTCCCGGTTCTCGGACAGGAAGGAGGAGATGTCCGCGACCAGGGTGCCGGCATCCGATCCCACGGCGTCCAGGTTCATCGGGCCCTTGCCGACGAAGACCCAGTCCGCCGGCACCGCCGGGGCCTCCAGGGATCCCGGGGAGACCTCGACGTACTTCTCGCCGAGGATGCCCAGAGTCGTGAGCCGGAACAACGCATCGTGGCGCAGCATCCCCGCGGCGTCGGCGTCGATGGCGAGGGTCACCCGCACCCCCACCGGCCGGTTGTTCCGGGCCGGATCGGGCCGCCCCCCCCAGAGTTCCACCCGGGTCACCTTGCCGACGGTGACCCCGGTGACCTTCACCGGAGCCCCCACCTTCAGGTCGGCCGACGTCGGGAAGTCCACCACCACCGGAACCCGCTTCTCGCAGCGGAAGTCGCCCAGCAGCACCAGGAACAGGACCAGCAGGGCCAGGGCCGTCAGGATGAGCCCCCCCACCTTCCATTCCAGGGATCGGGTGCGATCGGTCATCCTTCAGGTCTCCATCGGTCCTTCCGGGGCGCCGGTGATGAACTGCCGGACCACCGGGTCCTCGCTGCGGCGGAAGTCTTCCGGGGTTCCGTCCAGGCGGACGCGGCCTTTATACAGAAAGATGATCCGGTCGGCAATCGTGAAGATGCTGGTCAGGTCGTGGGAGACCACGACGACGGACTTGCCCATCTCCCGGCAGAGGTGGATCGCCAGGCGGTCGATGCTCCGGGCCGCCACCGGGTCCAGGCCGGTGGTGGGCTCGTCGAGAATGGCCCAGTCGGGATCGAGGGTCAGGGAACGGGCGATGCTGACCCGCTTTCGCTCCGAGGGGCCGACCTGGGCCGGCAGGAGGTCCGCCTTCTGGGACATGTCGACACGGTCCAGGAACGACGTCGCTTCCTCGAGGGCCCGGGCCCGGGAAATGCGCCGGTGCATCCGGAGGGGCAGGGCCACGTTCTCCCGCAGCGTCATGCTGTCGAACAGGTTGGGGTGCTGGAAGACCATCGCGTAGCGACGCCGGGCCTCCCGCCAGCGATCCTCGGAAAAGGAAGAGGTGTCCTCCCCGTCCAGGATCACCCGGCCGGCGTCGGGCACGAGCAGGCCGACCGCATGCTTCATCAGCACGCTCTTGCCCGTCCCCGAGGCCCCGATGACGAAGGTGATCTCCCCCTCCCGGATCCCGAGGTCGATGCCTTCGAGCACCGGACGGCCGTCGAACCCCTTGCTGAGCCCTTCGAAGGCGATCATGGTCGCGTCAATGCCCCATCAGGAAGGCCGCCGTCGAGATCAGGAAGTCCAGCACGATGACCACGAAGGACGACCGGACCACGGCCGCGGTGGTCGCCTGCCCGACGCCCTCGGATCCCCCGAAGGCCTGGAACCCCGCATGGGCCGACAGGATCGGGATCACGATGCCGTAGGCCTGGGCCTTCAGGTATCCGAAGAAGACGTCGATGGGGGCGATACCCGAGAAGTCCAGGAAGATCCGGCTGCCGATGGCGAACCGGTAATGCCCCATCAGGTATCCGGCCAAGGAACCGACCAGGGTCCCGAAGACCCAGAGGACCGGCATCATCACCACGCAGGCCAGGAAGCGTGGGACCACGAGCCAGGAGACGGGATCGCTGTTGGCGACCTTCAGGGCCTCCACCTGGTCGGTGACGGTCATCGACCCCAGTTCCGCGGCGATCCCCGCTCCCACCCGCGTGGCGACCATCAAGCCCGTGACGGTCGGTCCGAAGGTCCGCACCATCGCGAAGAGGAAGGCGCCGCCCACTCCGGACAGGTCCGGGAGGACCTTCAGGGTCTGGACGCAGGCCTGGTACACCAGGATCAGGCCCAGGAACCCGAGGGTCACGGCGATGAAGACGACGGACCGGTTGCCCACGTTGTGCATCTGGTCCAGCAGGCGCTGCCTCGGCGGCGGGCGCCGGATCGTGGCCGCCAGGGTCCGCAGCAGCAGCACGGAGGGCTCCCGGAGGAGGGCGGGGACCGGGGATGTTCGGGGTTTCGATCCCCTCATGGCGATCAAATCCACAGCGAAGTGACCAGGAAGTTCACCACGAAGATGGCGATGGCGCTGGTGACCACCGCCTCGTTCACGGCCCGTCCCACCCCGGCGGCCCCGCCGGTGACCCGCAGCCCGTAGTGGCAGGACACGATGCCGATGGCGCCCCCGAAGAAGAAGCCCTTCACGAGCCCCATCAGGAACTCGTCCAGGAGGTGCCCGTCGATCAGCCCCTGCCAGAAGACTCGCACCTCGATGCCCAGGATGGCCTGGCATGCCACCGAGGCGCCGATCAGGGCCGCGAGGTCCCCGATGCACGTCAGCAGGACCAGCATGACGATCATCGACAGGAAGCGTGGAACCACGAGGTAGCGGATCGGATCGATGCCCAGCAGGCGCAGGGCCTCCACCTGCTCCGTCACCACCATGGTCCCCAGTTCCGCCGCGTTGTTGGACCCCACGCGGCCGCCGAACATCAGCCCGATCAGCACCGGTCCGACCTCCGCGAGGGTGGCCAGGCCGGTGCCCCAGCCGACCATTCCCGTCGCCCCCGTCCTCCGCACGAAGGGACCGGTCTGGACCAGCATCAGTCCCCCGACGAAGAGGGCCGTCAGGGTGACCACCGCGACGGACTGGACCCCGATCTTGTAGGCCTGCCGGACGGTTTCGTCCCGATCGAAGGTCGGGGGAACCATCGCCCGCAGGATCCGCACCTGGAGCAGCGTCATCCCCCCCATCACCCGGCAGGCGTTCAGCACGCCCCGTCCCAGGAGGACCAGGGGAAGAGCCCAGGGGGACGCCGGGCGGTCCTGGAGGGCCGGGGAATCAGCGAGCGGCATCCTGCACCTCCTGGAAGAAGTCCCTCACCCGGGGATCGGGATGACTCCGGGCGTCTTCCAGCGTTCCGCTGAAGAGGATGGTCCCTGCGTCGGCCAGGTGGAACCGGCTGCAGCACCGGGCCAGCCGGGGAATGTCGTGGGAAGTGATGACGACCGTCGCGCCGGTCTGCCGCTGCTCCCGGGAAATCAGGTCGAAGATCCGCGAGGTGGTGACTGGGTCCAGGCCGCCCGCCGGGTCGTCGAAGAGCAGGAGGTCGGGCCGGGCCACGGCCGCACGCGCCACCGCAACGCGCCGCTGCATGCCCCCGGAAAGGGCCTGGATCGGGAGGTTGGCGACGCCGCCGGGCAACCGGACCGCCTGCAGGCTTGCGGCCACCCGCCGGTCCCGCTCCTCAGGGGAAAGGGGGGGAGAGACCTCCTCCAGGGGCAGTGCCACGTTGTCCCCGACCGTCAGGAAGTCGAACAGGGCGAGGTTCTGGAACTGGACCCCGATCCGGGACCGGATCGGGCGGAGACGATCCTCGTCCCCGAAGGGAACCGGCTCCCCGAACAGGGACACCGTTCCCGAGTCCGGGGGGAGCAGGGTCGCGATCGTCTTCAAGATCAGGGTCTTTCCGGATCCTCCTGGGCCAACGAGGGCATGCATCCGCCCGGCCTCCAGGGCCAGCCGGACCCCCTGGAGACACGGGACGCCCGACAGGGTGGTGCGAACGTCGTCCAGCCGGGCCGCATCAGGCATCGAATTCGTCGTCCGGGAATGGAGGCGTCTCGTCCGGGAGGTCGGAAATCTTCCTCACGCCCGCGTATGCGGGGGAATCGTCGGATTCGTCGGGAAGGCTGATGCAGGCGAAGAGGGCGATGGCCCGGTCCACCAGCGGTTCGGAAGTGACCACCACGTCGAGACCCCGCCGGTTCAGTAGGCGCCGGAAGGTGGCACCGGCCGAACTGGTGATGAGGGCCTGGCAGTCCCGGATCGCGTCGGCCAGGGCGCTGTACCGGGTCCGCCAGGCGTCCCGGCGCATCCGACGGGGCACGTGAGGACGGGGGCGGTGGAGGCGACGTTCGACCCGGATCACCTCCCCGAGGGCGACCTCGGCGATGATGAACGCCGAGGCGCGGGAGGGGCTGGCTGCCAGGAAGACCCCGTCGTCGGTGGGGATGGCGATCTTCAAGGACGCCCCCGGGAGACCCGGGCGGATTATGCCCGGTTCGGTCCCCGCGTTCAAGGACCGGGTCGCCCCACCGACCGAAAGCCCGCGTTCCGGCCGGGTTCATGGCCCCGGGCCGTCCGTCCGCCCGGCGGGGGCCGGAACACGATTCTGGTTGGCCAGGAGGGTGCCAGATGGGGTAGTCTTCCCGGGGACCTCGGGAGAGGGCATGAGAAGTCGCTGGTGGTTGATCCTGTTGGCGGGATGCGCGTCGGAGATGTCGTCGGCGAACCGCCTCGACGAGGCCCTCCGGGCCTACCATCATCACCTGAAGGCGAAGGACCTGGAGAGGGCGTCCTCCTACGTCGCGGGGGATGCCATGGAGGACTTCCGATCCCTGCACGGGGACCGGAGGAACGGCCTCCAGATGGAGGAATTCCAGGTGGAGACGGTGCGCTTCCTCCACGGCCAGGACCGGAAGGAACCTCTCCGGGCGATGGTGCTGGTCACCCTGGAGGCGAGACAGGCGAACTCGCTGGTCGTGCGCCCCGTGCGACTCCTGCAGACGTGGGAGGAACGGGGCGGGCGGTGGGTCCTGATCCGGACCGGGATCGCCCCAGAACGATGGGAGGGGGCCGATGCCCCGGGATCGGAACATCCCTGAAGGACCGGGTCCTGGGAGGACGCCTTGAAGGGCCAGGGCATCCTGAAGTGGGGGGTCTCGATCGGCATCGGGGCCTTCTTCATCTGGCTGGCATTCCGGGAATGGCCGGTGGATCGCCTGCTGGAGGGCGGATTGACCCTCCGGCAAGGCGTGATCGCCACCTCCTCCTGGCGGGTGTCCCTGGGGAGCCTGGGGCTCTATTTCGCGTCCCTGGTGGTGATGCACGTCTTCCGGGTCTGGCGGTGGCAGCCGCTGCTGGCGCCCATGCAGCGGGTCGGCTTCTTTGCGCTCAACCGGGTCTGCTCCGTGGGGTTCATGGCGGTCTTTCTGCTGCCGATGCGCCTCGGGGAACTGGTCCGCCCGGCGCTGCTGTCCACCGAGGCGGAGGTGCGAAGGTCCGCCGCGCTGGCCACCATCGTGGTCGAACGGCTCGTGGACGGGGTGATGGTCGCGGGATTCCTGGCGACGGCGCTGGTCTTCCTGCCGCGTCACAACGCCCAGTCCTTTTCGGAGATCCGGTGGGGGACCTACCTGGCCCTGGCGGTCTTCCTGGGAAGCGCCCTGGTGCTGGGGATCCTGATCCTGTTCCGGCGCAGGGTCGCCGAGGCGGTGCGCTGGATGGTCCACCACCTGTCGCCCAGGTGGGGCGCCCGGCTCCAGGGGACCACCGAGCGGTTCCTGGAAGGGCTGGGACTTCTGCCCTCGGCCCGGGACATCGCCGCCTTCTTCCTGCTGTCCTTCCTCTACTGGTTCAGCAACGGGGTCGGTCTGTTCCTGCTGGGACAGGCCTTCGAGGTCCGGACCGACCTCGGGGGATGGACGGGGCTCGGAGTCCCGCTGCTGGGCGCGTTCGCGATGATGTCCACCATCGTGATCGGGATGATGATCCCCAACGCGCCTGCGAACGTGGGATCCTTCTGGTACTTCCTGCTGAAGCCGATGGAACTCTACGGGGTGCCCGCCGGCCATCCCGGGGGACTGGCCTTCGCGCTGACGGTCTGGACCCTCCAGCTCCTCCAGTTGCTGGTCTTCGGGGGGTGGTTCCTGTGCAAGGGGGCCGTGTCCTTCCGCCGGGCCTTCGACATCCGGGGCGGTGCGACCGCCGTCCTGCTGGTGGTCTGCCTCTGGCCCTCCCAGGCCAGGTCCGACACCGTCTGGAAATGCCAGGACCGCCAGGGCAACGTCGGCTTCTACATCAACACCCGGCCATCCTCGGCACGGTGCCGGGTCTACCTGGACAGCCGGAAGGCCCGGGAGCCGTCCCACCCGGCGGGCGCACGGTGCCGCTCGATGCGGTTCCGGACCACGGTCTTCTTCGTCTGCGAGAAGGATGGCGTGTCCTGGATTTACAACCGTCCTCTGCCGAGGGAATCCCCGGACGGCGAAGGGACGCCGGTACGGGCGCTGGAGGCGGGGAACCCGGTTCCGGGGCAGGGGAGCAACCGGGGGGATTTCGACGGCGAGATCCGGCGCCTGGTGGCCCAGGCCGCCCGGGAGACGGGCATTCCCGAGGCCCTGCTGCTGGCGGTGATCGAGGTCGAGTCGGGCTTTCGGGCCGACGTGGTCTCGCCGGCCGGGGCCCAGGGGCTGATGCAGCTGATGCCGGTCACGTCGGAGACGATGCAGGTGGCGGATCCCTTCGACCCGGAACAGAACATCCTGGGGGGAGCCCGGCTGCTGCGAAGGCTGTCGGACCGCTTTCAGGGAGACCTGGAACGGACGATCGCGTCGTACTACGCGGGGGCTGCGGCGGTGACGAGGGCCGGGGGACCGCCGGACGAGGCCACCCGGGGGTACGTCCGGAAGGTGCTGGATCGCTACCGCCGGCACTCGGAGGTCTCGGGACCCCGCGGTGTCGGCCCCGAGAGCCCGGCCGCCCCCCCCTATTGACGAGAGGACCGGTCACGCGGTAACCTACATCGGCCTTTCTCTGGTCCGGGCCCGACATGGCTTTCCCGAAGGTTGCGATCGGCATGATCCTGGCGGCGGCGTTTCTCGCGGGGTGCGGAGGGGGCCAGACCGTCCGGGACGTCCCGCACGCGACGCAGGGCCGACGGACGGTCCTGTCGGAGAGCCGGGACGACTACCTGGCGGGGTTGAAGGCCCTGCGGGACGGCGACTACGCCACGGCCATCGAGACGCTCCAGCGGGTCGCGAGGGGACCCTCGTACATCCCCTACACGGCGATGGCCCGCCTGCGAATCGCCGATGCGCTCTTCTACCAGGAGAAGTACGAGGAGGCCGTCGAGGGCTATCGGACCTTCATCGACACCTCGGCCGGGGACCCGAACCTGCACTACGCCTATTTCCGGATGGCCGAATCGAAGGTGAAGGCCATCGCGGGGGAGTTCTTCCTGGTGCCGCCGTCGGATCGCCGGGACCAGCAGCGGGTGCGGGGGGCCCTGGCGGCCTGCCGGGACTTCCTGGCCCGGTTCCCCGACAGCCCCTTCGTCCCCGAGGCCCTGGCCATGATGGACCGGATGAGTCGGACCGTGGCCTCCTTCGAGATGGAGGTGGCGCGCTTCTACCGGAGCCGGGACAAGCCGGCGGGAGCCGCGGGACGCCTCCGCAGGCTGATGGAGGACCTGCCCCAGGCCGGGCGGCTCGAGGAGGTCCGGGCGGCGTGGGTCGAGGCGATGGTCCAGGCCCGGGAACCGGGATGGGAGCAGGAGTGTCGGCGGTACCTCGAGGACTTTCCGGGCGGGGCGTCCCATGCCCGGATTCGGCGTCTTTGCGGGAAACCGGGATCGTCCTCCTGACCAGGGGCGAAACCGGACAGGCATCCGGAGGTGTCTTCATGCAGGGATTTCGGGTTGGCGACAAGGCGGTCTATCCCGCCCAGGGAGTCGCGGAGGTCCTGGGCATCGAAAGCCGCGAAGTGGCCGGGAACCAGGAGACGTTCTACATGCTTCGCCTGGTGGACACCGACCGGCGGATCATGATCCCGCTGGCCAAGGCCATGCAGGTCGGCCTCCGGCGCGTCATCCCCAGCGAGCAGGTGCCGGAGGTGCTGGGGTTCTTGCGGACCCGGCCCCCGCGACGCTCGCAGCAGAACTGGAACCGACGGTACCGGGGATACGTGGACAAACTGAAGACGGGGTCGGTGTTCGACGTGGCCGAGGTGCTCCGGGACCTCTATCTTCTCCGGTACCAGAAGCCCCTTTCCTTCGGGGAAAGGCGCCTGCTGGACACGGCGAAGGAACTGCTGGTCCGGGAGATCGCGGTCGCCACGGACAGCCTCGTCACCCAGGTGGAGGGGGAGGTGGAATCGATCTTCCCGCCTGCCCAGCAGCCGACCGCCCTTGCCGGGGGCGCCTCCAGCGAGGAATGAATCCTACGTGTCCCTCCAGCCGCCCACGATGACCCTGCGGGTGGGAACGCGTCCTGTCGTTCGGGTCCTCTCTCGGGTGGTTGCCGGGATCGCCCTGCTCGGCCCGCTGTCCGTCCAGGGAGAGGAGAGGGAAGGGGAGGTGGGCTGCGGCGCCCTGTCCCTGCCCGACAATCCCGACGACCGGACGCTCGATCTCCATGCCCGTGCCGTCCTCCGGGCCCTCGATTCGGACGCCACCTTTCCCGACCGCTGTCCCGGCTGGTCCGACGCCCTGATGGAGAACGTGGAGGCCAGCAACCGCATGGGGTCCTGGAGACGATCCAGGAACCTCTGCAACGCGATGGAAGGGCGAGGGGTGCCCCGGAGGACTCCCGAGGCGGTGCTGGCATGCGTGGACCCACTGCTGGCCGAGGGGGATCTGGACGAGGCCGCACGGCAGGTGGATCGGGCCCTGGAGAATCTCGGAGGGGACCGGGAGGCACTGCTGAGACTGCTCCGGGCCGTCGTCGCCCTGATGGAGAACCGCACCCGGCCGGGGATGGCGGCGATCTACCTGGGGAAGGCGCAGGAACTGCGGCCGGAGGACATGGACCTCGCCTTGAGAAGATTGGAGCGCCTGCTGGAGGCCGGCGACGAGGCGGGATCGGGGGAGCAGTGGACGATCCTCCAGGGCCGCTTCGGGAACCGCCCCGCGGTGATGCGAAAGGTCATCCTGCTGGCGCTGGCCCTCGATGCCAGGGACCTGGCATACAAGGCGGCCACGGCTCTGCTGGAATGCCCGGAACTGGTGGCGGAGGACCTGGACGTGCTGGTCGCCGTCGGGGCGCGCCACGAGGACGTCCCGTTTCTGCGCCGGGTGGTGGACCGATGGATCCGGCGTCCGGGAGACCGGGCGGCGCGCTACTCCCGTTCCCTGGAGGCGGTGTCGGTCCTGGAGCGGCAGGGGCGCCATGTGCTGGCCGCGGAATGCCTGGCCCAGGCGATCTCCCTGTGGGGGACCCGGGACCCGGAAAACCTCATTCGCCTGGGCGCGATCCGGGCATCCGCCGGACAGCGGGACCGGGCCCGGGGGGCGTTCCAGGCGGCGATCGACCTGGCCCAGGGGGATCCGGCCGTCGTGATGGAGTCGGTCCGGAGGGCTCTGTCTTCCGGAGATGCCGCCTGGGCCGGCGAGGTGATGGACCGGGAACAGCGGCGGATCCGGGCACCATCGGGGGAGTGGTGGGAAACCCTGGCCCGGGTGCGACTGGCCCTCGGGGATCGGAAGGGGGCCGACGCGGCATGGGAGCGCGCAGCGGAAGGATCCAGGGACCCGGCCCGGCTCTGGGTCGCCATCGGGGAGGAACGCCTCCGGGATCGGGGCGGCATTGCCGTGGCCGAGTGGGCTTTCCGGAAGGCCCTCGCCGCGGGGCCCTCCGGGGATCTCCTCGGGGAGGCGCTGGTGGGGCTCGTCGAAAGTCTGGTGCTTCAGGGGAAGGAGGCGGGAGATTTCCTGCCTCCCCTGAGGGAGGCGATCCAGGCCGGCCGGGTGCCCTCCGAGGGCCTGGCGCGCATCGAGAACCTGGCGGCCAGGGTGCCGGACGATTCGAGTCTCCGGCTGATCGGCCTGGAGGCCGGGGTCCGTCGGGAGCCGAACCGGCCGGACCGATGGTTCCGCCTGGCCCGTGGACTGCTGAAGGTGCCGGATCTTCCCAGGTCCCTGGAGGCCTTTTCGGAGGCGGTCCGCCGGAGCGGTGACCGCCGTTCGTCGCTGTCGGAGGCCGTGTCGGCGCTGGTGCAGGCGGGGGGGGTCTCCGAGGCGATCCGGTTGTCGGAGGTCTTCGGCACGGCGGCCTCCACCGGGTCGGGGGTCGCCCGGGTATTGACCACGGCCTGTCTGGCCATCCAGGACGCTCCCTGCGTCGCCCGATTCGCGGCTGCGATCCTGCGGGGGCCCCTGGACGTGGACCTCGACTACCTGGATCTGGCCCGGCGACTGGCGTCCCTGGACCTCCGGGTCCCGGCCCTGAAGGCGGCGGAGATCGCCGAGAGGGCTCTTCCCCGGGAACGGACGTGGGAAGCCGTCGTGCTGGGGGCGGAACTAGCCGCGACCTGGAGAATGGACTCGGAATACCAGCGGCGGATCCAACGCCTTTCCGAGGGGGCGTTCCTGCCCGGCGCGGCACCCCTGAAGATGGCCCGGAGGCTGGTGGAAGCGGGAAGGCCCCATCTGGCGATTCCCTGGTTCCTCCGGGCCATGGAAGGCGGCGACGAAGGGATCCGGGCGGAGGCGATTGCCGAAGCCGTCGAGGTCGCGGCGCGCACGGGAAACGGGACGGCCCTGGAGAAGGCGATCGGGGAGGCCCGGGGTTTCCGATGGCCCGATTCGTCCCTCTGGATGAAGGCGGTGAACGGGCTTCTGAGGGCCGGCCTGGATGGACCGGCAATCGAGCTCTGGAAGGCGGGGAAGGATGGCGTGGGTCGCCGGGAGGGCCTTCCCCCCTGGCCCCCGGGCACGCAGCCGCCGGGAAATCCCAGGGGAGACGAGGAAGCGGGGAGGTGGGTGCAGGAGTCCTGCCAGCGCCCCGGACTGATCGGGGACCGGGACTGCCTCCGGGCCGCGGACTGGCTGGATCGTCAGGGCCGGGGGGACGAGGCCATCCGGTGGCTCCGGCAACGGGCACGGACGGGACTGGCCGGGGAGGGGATCCGTGTGGAACTCGTCCTGCGCCTGCTGCGGGCCGGGCATTTCTCCGAGGGGGAGGAGGCGGCCCAGGAACTGTTGAGGGGGCCTCTGCAGGAGCCCTCTTCGCTGGAACGGCTGGGCCGCAGGATGCGGGAGTCGGGACTCGGGCGTTCCTGGATGGTCCTCCTGGAAACCTTTGCTCCCCGCACTGCGGAGTCCAGGGAAGCCGCCACGCTGGAACGGGTGCGCACGGCCCTGTTCCTGGGGGACGCGGATCGCGCCGAGGCGGTGTTGTCGGGCGGCCGCGAAGGGCTGCAGCCCACCGGCGTGGGAGCCAGGGCGGCGTGGCGGGAGGGAGGGTTCCTCCGGAGGGCTGCGGACCTGTTTCTGGAGGAGATCCTGGAAAACGGCTTCCGGGGAGGAACCCAGGCCTTCCGGCAGGGCGTCGAGGACGTCCTGCGCCTGGGCTGGGGGAACCGGCTGGCGGCCGGGGAGGACCGACCAGCGGTGACGCGGGAGGAGGGAGGCCGGGAGGAGGAGGCGCGGGCACGGCTTGGAAAGGCCCTGGTCATGGCCGGGGAATGGGAACGGGCCATCCGGGTGCTCTCGGGCCTGGGACCGAGGACGCTGGACGACGAGGGACGCTTCCAGTGGTTCCGTGCTCTGTGGGCCAGTGGCCGGAAGGCCGAGGCCCGAAAGGTGCTGATTTCGTGGTGGGGAGAAGGAGGGCCCGGTTCGCGGCGGGAGGGAAAGAACCCCGATCCGCTGGCGGGAACGGAGGCGGTGCTGGGCTTCCTGCTGTCCGAGGGGGCGCTGGAGGACGCGCTGGCTCTCCTGAACTCCTGGAAGGGACCCCAATGGACCCTGCCGGGGATTGGGGACGTCCGGGCCGTCAGGAACCGGATCGAGTGGTCCCTCGGCCGGGAGAACTGGGAGGGATTCATGACCTGGATCGCCCCGGGGGAGGGTTCCTTCTGGGAAGGGGTTTCCCGGATCCAGGAGGCTGCGCGGAGAGGCCGGCTGGAGGGAAGTCTGGAGTTCCTGGAACGGGCTCGGGGACGACTGGCATGGGATCTGGGCCTGCTGGGGAGAAGTCTTCGCGGGGACCCCGTCGGGACCCTGGAGGCTCTGGTCGTGAGCCGGATGGAGGAAAGCGGCGAGAACCTTCCGACGGTGGAGGGCGCGGCATGGGCGTTCCTGCTGGGCGGACGCTGGGAACCGGCGTCCCGGTGGCTCCGGAGGGCGATCGGGCTGGCTGGCAGGCCTTCGGCGAAGACCGTCGGCCTGCTGGTGGCCGCATCGACGATGGCGGGGCGCCCCGCAGTTCGCGAGGCACTGGCCCTGGCGGACCAGGAGATCGAGGACCCGATCGACCGGCTGGCGGTTCGCGGGACGATCCGGAAATGGGCCGGCGACGACGATGGGGAGGCGGCCGAACTGGCGGAACGCTGGCGAAGGATCCCGCGGGATCGGGAAGCGGCGAAGGAAGCCCTGGAGGCCGCCCTGCGAGCCGGGAACGACCGGATCCGGCAGGAGGTGGAAACGCAGTGGATCCGGGGGGCCGAGGACCCGATGGCCGCCCGGATGGAACTTGCGAAGTTGTACCGGAAATACTGGAAAGGAGAAATGCTCGTCGGTGTGCTGGAGCCGGCAAGGCAGGCCTGGCCGGGGGACGCCTTCCTGGCGGCGGAAGTGGTTCGCGGCTGGTCGATGGCAGGACGTCCCGAGGAGGCCCGGGAGGCGGCCGAGCGGTGGATCGCCGGGTGGCCGGACCCTGCCCAGGCGGCCCAGCGGGTGGTGGAACTGGCGGCCGAGATGCTGGAGATTCCGCTGGTGGAGCGGTGGCTTCCCGAGGCCCTGAACGGGCCGCGGGGGGACGAGGGAAGCAGGGCGATCCTGTCGGCGGCGATGGCCCTCGGAAGGGCCGGAAAGACGGACCTCGCCCGGAAGTACCTGGGAGCCTGGTTCTCCCGGGCACCCGATCCCCTGGATTGGAGAATCCGGGTGGCCGGGCGCCTGCTCCAGGAACCGGACGTCCCCCTGGAGGTGATTCCGTGGTTTTCCGGGGATGGGACGGTCCCGGAAGGACAGGGCGGTCCTCTGCCCCTCGAGGCGCTGCTGGCGTGCGAGGAGGCAGGGGACCCGTCCCGGATCCAGCCTTGCGTCGCCCGGTGGGGCATGGGAACCGGGCAGGACGGCACCCTGGTGCTGCTGGCCGCCCGGGCCCTGGCGGCGGGGCGGTGGCAGAACGCCCGGGAGTGGATCGTGGCCGCCGATCGCCTGTCCGGGGAGTCGAGGACGGTCCGGCTGCAGGCCGCCCGGGTGATCGTGAACTTCCTGGGAGATCCGGAGGGGTGGAGCGGGGAGGCCCGGAGAAGCCTGGGGGCCCTGGCGGCGGGATGGTTTTCCGGGGAGGACGGGGGACCGGAGGCCTCCACGGACCGGATACTCCAGGCGCACCTCACGGAAATGGCCCTCGGCCCAGAGGCAGGGGCCCGGTGGTACCGCAGGGCCCTGGCCGCGGACCCGTCCTCGGGGTCGATCCGGAACAACCTGGCCTACCTGCTCAGCCTGGCCGGTGGGGACCTGGAGGAGGCGATCCGGGAGGCGCGGGCGGCTTGGGTCCTTTCCCCCGCGGGATTGCCGTGGTATCTGGAGACCGAGGCCTGGGCGAGGTTCCTTCGAGGAGAGACCCAGGCGGCCCTGCGGATGCAGCGCCGGGTCTCCCGGCACTGGACCGAGGAAGGGGCCGACGGCTGGTCCGAGGGGCTCTGGCATCTGGGAAGGATGCTCGAGAAGGCCGGGCGGCTGCCGGAGGCCAAGGAGGCCTGGAGGAGGGCAGCGGTGTGGTCCCCTCGGGGGGACTGGCACGGGATCCGGGCCCTCCGCCGGTGGCGAGGGGTGCCCTGACGGAAACCCGGTGGCGGGGGAGTGGGCAGCCGCCGTTCCGCCGATGCGGAAGCGAGGGGATCGCTGGATCCACCAGGAGGGAGACGGAATGGCGGTCAAGATTGGAACCGGTGTCCTGCTGGCCGCGGTGGCCCTTGCGGGAATCCTCTGGGGCCCCTTCTGGGCGGTGGGACCGGTCGCCGTGCTGGTGCTGATCGGGGCCCAGTACGAGTTCCTGCGCTTGTCGGGAGGGGTCCTGGACCGCACGGACCTGGCGATTTCCCTGGCCGGGGGCCTCTCCGTCGTGCTGGTGGCCGCCCTGGCCCCCTGGCAGGAATTCAGCGGGTGGATGCTTTCGGTGGTGATGCTGGCGGGAATCGCCGTGCTGCTGCGGGTCCTGGCGACGCCCCTGCGGAAGCCCGAGGACCTGCCCCGGGCCTCCCTCCGGGCCCTGTGGATGATGGGGAGCCTGTTCTATCTGCCGCTGCTGGGAGGAGGAGCAGTGATGCTGATGAGGGACTCCCTGGGAAGCCAGGGACGCGCCCTGGTGCTGATGGCCGGCTTTGTCGCCTGGATGAACGACACCTTCGCCTACTTCGGCGGCAAGACGATGGGGCGTCATCGCATGTATCCCGCCGTCAGCCCGAACAAGACCTGGGAAGGATCGGCCTGGGGCATGGCAGGAAGCCTGGCCGGGGCCCTGGGCGTCCGCGCACTGCTGCTCCCGGAGGCGGACCTGCTGTCGGTGGTGCTGTTCGCCCTGACCGGAGGAGCCCTGGCCCAGGCGGGAGACCTGGTGGAGTCCGTGTTCAAGCGGGCCGCCAACGTGAAGGACTCCGCCGGGTTCCTGCCGGGTCACGGAGGCTTCCTGGACCGAATCGACGCGTTCCTGTTCGTCATCCCCTGGACGGTTGCCTGGTTCCTGCTGTGGTGGCCGTTGTCCCGTCGATAGCGGATCCCCGGATCAGTCGTTGGAACCGAGGTCCCAGGACAGCGTCTCTCCCGGCGAGAGGTGGACACGGAGATGCCGGGACAGGGGGAATTTCCGGGATTTCGCCTCCAGCCAGTGCTCTCCGGGATCCAGGTTCCGCAGAGTGACCCGCTCCCCCGGGAGCAGGACGCCCAGGCTCCTCGGGCCGTCGAACAACTCCTGGGGGTCCCCCAGTCGGTTCGTGATCACCAGCGTCGCCAGGGAGGATCCGAGGACCTGGGTGACCCTGGATCCCGAGGGAAGGGTCATGCGGTGCTCCGTGGAACGGAACGAGGTCACCCCGACGGCCTCCAGCAGGTGCAGTCCGGGAGGAACGGCGACTTCCGAGCGCTCCTTCGGGGCAAGGACGGCGATCGGTTCCCGGTCCAGCAGCACCCGCACCTCCTCGTCGCGGTCGTTCCGGAGCAAGAGGGTGGCCTGGAGTGCGGGGATCGCCCATGCGACCTCCCCGCCGGCCGGGACCTGGATCTCGGCCTCCTGCACCTCCCGGTCCCGCTCCCCGAGGGCCTGGACCCGGTGGCGTCCCGGCGAGAGCCCCATCACCAGGCGGCGCCCCTTGGGGGCCACCCTGCCACGGTCCACGCCGTCCACACGCAGCCGCTGTTCCTGGAAGGTGGGGTTCTCGACCCGGAGGCCGCCCTGTTCGCCCTCCCGCTCGTCGGCCGACCCGGGGCGCACCAGCCACAGGAGCGGGACATCCTCCGCCAGCACCATGCGGGTCCGGGCAACCACCTTCCCGTCGATCGTCGCTGCCGACAGCCGGACTCGCCCGGCGGGCAGCCCCCGGAACTCGGCCCCGCCTTCCGCCTCGCAGAGGCCCAGGGATCGACCGTCCATGCGGATCTGCACCGGGAAGGAAAGTTCCGAGATCACCGACAGCGTGGCGCCCGGGGAGGGGATCCGGACCTCGCCGACCTCCCCGGTTTGAAGCAACGCCCGGCCTCTCCAGACGGGTCTCCCGACTTCGTCCGTGGCCGCCACGTCCACGGCATCCCCCTCGAGATCGACGAAGACGGTTTCCTCGTCGAGCGCCAGGGAACGGGCCGGGGATCCGGGAACCAGCACCCGGACCGGTCCGCCGGACTGGTTGAGGACCCGCAGGGCGGCCCGGGGGGGATGGATCGTCCAGGCCGGCACGACCCCGGGACCCACGGTGACGGACGCCTGCACCGCGAACCCGGTCCGGGTGCCCTCGGCCTTCACCGCGACCGTACCGGGAGTCAGGCCGCTCCAGAGCCGGTCCGAGTCGGGCCAGAGGATCTCCCGGCTCTCCCCGTCCAGGAAGAGTCGCACCGGTTCGCCGGATCGGTTCCGGACGTTCAAGGCGCCGGTTGGAAGGGCCTTCAGGGCCGCCTCCTGGTCCGCCTCCCCGAGGACCACCCAGCGGGTCTCCTGGGCCGGAACGAGGGTGACCATCGACACGAAGCGCCACCCGGTCCGGGCCCCCCGGGCTTCCACCGGGGCCTCCCCGGAAAGCAGGCGATCGATGACGGCCTCCCGGCCGGCTTCCAGTTCGGCCATCACCCGGTCTCCCCGGACGAAGACCTCCAGGGGCTCTCCGGCCCGGTTCACGACCCGCAGCACGCCTCCGGGGGACACGGAAGGGGGACGGGTGGCGGCGCAGGCCGTCCAGATCACCAGCCACAGCACCAGCGGGCCCGTCATCATCTTCCGGTTCACGGTTCGGCTCCCCGGCCAGCGGACGTCGAATCGTAGCAGAAAGGAGGGGGAGCCGGGCAGGTTGTTGAAGCGGGCCCCGATTGGCCTAGAATCGGGCCATGGCGGCGATCCACTACCGGACCCTGACCATCGAGACCGGAGTCTTCTGCGGGAATCGCTGCTCCTTCTGCTACCAGCAGGCATACCGTTCCCTGCCGGACCATCCCCGGCTGGTGCCGGGGGAGGAGATCCGGAAACGGATGCAGTGGGGCCTGGCCCACCGCTACGACGAGGTATCGTTCACCGGCGGCGAGCCGACGATCCGGCCAGACTTCATCGACCTGGTGCGTGCGGCCCGGGAGATGGGATATCGGCGGGTCGCGGTCACCACCAACGGTTCGAGGCTCGCGGACCCGGCATTCTTCGCCCAGGCCGTGGAGGCGGGCCTGACCTCGATGGGGGTTTCCATCCACGGTCCCGACGCGGCGACCCACGAGGCGGCCACGGGGCGTCCGGGGTCCTTCGGCAAGGCCCTGCGGGCGATCCACCACGCGGTTTCGACCCGGCAATCCCTGCGACCGGTGCGACTGAACACCTTCACGGTGATCCACCGGGGCAACGTGGGTCGGCTGCTGGAACTGTCCCGGGTGCTGGCAGGGCTGGGAGTGCGGCTCCAGGTCTTCCAGCCCGCGATCCTGGGGAAGTCCAACTTCCAGGAGGCGTCCCGGGTCCAGGTGGGGATCGACGAGATCGTGGAAGGTCTGCGGCCGGTCATCCTGGAGGGCATCGAACGGGGGTTCCGCGTCAAGCTGTTCAACCTGCCCCCATGCCTGTTCCGGGACGTCCTGGAAGGGCTCGACCTGGACGCCTACCGGGAGGCCACGTTCCGGGAGCACGATGGCGACGCCCCGGTGGGAAACGACCCGGAAGAGGAGCGCGGCTACGTCGAGACGCCCGCCTGCGCCTCCTGCGCCCTCCGGGGCACCTGTCCCGGGGTCCACGTCACCCTGCTTCCCCAGGAGGATCTGGCGGCCCATTTCGAGGAGTCGCTGCTGTCCATCGGGGCCTGGGACCATCCCCGCGTCTGGCTGTCGGGCACGGACCTGATGAGGCCTTCCACGATCTACCGGGTCGTCCGGAAGGCCCGGCTGAACGGCTTCGAGGAGGTCCTGGTCACGACCGGGGGCGCGAGCCTCTGGGATGGCCGCGGCGGATGGATCGCCATGCGGCAGGCGGGGGCTTCCCGGCTGGTGCTGGTCCACCATGCCCGGGATCCGCGTTCTTCGGACCGGCTGATCTGCCACGCGGGGAACGACGCCAACCTGGCGGGGTTGGTCCGGCGGTGGCGGGAGGAGGCTCCCGAGGGCCTCGGTCTCGGGATCCTGGTGCCCGTTTCCGACGGGGAGTGGCCCTTCCTGGAATCCGAGGAACTGCGGTGGCTGGAGGGTACGGAATGGGACCTGCTGCTGCGGGCACCCTGGAGGTCGGAAGGCAGGCCCGCGCTGCAGGCCCGGCGGATCCGGGACTTCGTCGATCGGGCCCGGCGCATTCCCTCGAGGCCCAGGTCCATCATCCTCCAGGTTCCCTGGCCCCGGAGGTGGGAGGCGTTGGCCCTTCCCGGAATCGCCGTCTGCACGGGCGGGAGGCTCCGGTTCGATCTGACGGGCACGGTCCTGCCGACCGCCTTCCTGGAACCGCGCTACTCGGTGCTGAACTGGTCGCTTCCCCACCTGGGGGGGCAGGTCCTGTGCAGTCCCGGGGACCGGAGGGTTCCCATCCGGCCGCTCCGGGCGCGGTCCATCCAGGTCCAGGGGATCACGCGGGAGATGCTGTTCCGCGCACGCCGGCGAGATGACGGGCCTGGAGGTCCAGCAGGTCCGTGACCTCCCGCTCGGTCCGATCCGGATCCCAGCCCAGTTCCACCGCCATCCGCTGGGCCGCCCGCCGCGCCGGGGTCTCCAGGGACGGGCCCGCCAGGTAGAACAGCAGGTTGCGGCGGGTCAGGACGTCCTCCAGGGTCAAGGCCATCTCCCGGCGGACGGCCCAGACCACCTCCGCCTCCAGCATCGGCCAGGGAGGGGCCAGAGGGTTCGCCAGGGACGGGTCCTCGGAGGCCAGGGCCAGGACCTCCTCGGCAAGACCGCCGTAGGCATGGACCAGGTGCCTGGCCACCGCCGGTTCCAGGCGATGGAGGCGCTGGAGGCGCAGGATCTCCTCCTGACGGCTCTGGTCGTCGGTGATCGCCCCCCGGTAGAAGAGGGGGCGGTCCGCGACGGCCCAGGGGGGAAGAGGGGAGGGGAGGAAGCCCCGGGCCGCCTCCAGGCACTCCCGGGCCATCAGGCGGTAGGTCGTCAGTTTCCCGCCGGCGATCGTGACGATACCCCGGGGGTCCACGTGGATCGAGTGCTCCCGGGAGACCTTGCTGGCCGACACCCCTTCCTCCCGGAGCAGCGGCCGCAGCCCGGCCCAGGTTCCGAGGATGTCCCCGGTCTCCAGGGGCAGTTCGGGGAAGTGGTGCTTCAGGGCAGTCATCAGGTACTCGACGTCGGCGGTCGTGGCGACCACCCGGGCGGGGTCCTCGGGATCGTCCGTGTCCGTCGTCCCCACGATGGTGGCGTCGTGCCATGGGATGACGAAGAAGACGCGCCCGTCCTGGGGGGTCGTCGCCACGACGGCCTGTTCCAGGGGAAGGCGGCTCCTGGGGAAGACCAGGTGGATGCCCTTGGTGGGACGAAGCCTCGGGCCGTCCCGGACTCCCAGAGCCGCATCGGTCGCCTCGGTCCAGGGGCCGGCGGCCACGATGACGGCCCGGGTGCGAAGGACGCCCTTCCGGCCGGGTTCCAGCAGGTCCTCGACCTCCAGCGCCTCGACCCGATTCCCCTGGAAACGGCTCCCGACGGCCCGGACGCGGCTCAGCGCGATTCCGCCCAGGGCGACCGCGTCCAGGACGTTTTCGAGGGTCAGGCGGGTATCGTCCGTCACCGCGTCGTAGTACCGCAGCCCTCCAGCAAGGCGATCGGTCCGGATCCCCGGGGCTTCCCGGACGAGGTCCTTCGCCGGCAGGCGCCGGTGAATCGGATCGCCCCGGAACCAGCGGAGGGCGTCATAGACGTAGAGCCCCAGGTCCAGGAACCAGAGGGGGTGCTTCGACCCCTTCCAGACGGGCATCAGGAAGGGCAGGGGGCGGACCAGGTGGGCGGCCAGCCGCTCCAGGCGCGTCCTCTCGGTCGTGCTTTCGTGGACCAGGCCGAACTCGAAGTTCTCCAGGTAGCGCAGGCCGCCGTGGACCAGTTTCGAGGACTTCGACGAGGTGCCGGATGCGAAGTCGCCCTGCTCGACCAGGGCCACGCGGATCCCCCGGGCGGCCGCGTCCCGGAAGATCCCGGCCCCCGTGATGCCTCCCCCGACCACGACGAGATCGAATTCCCCGGTGATGCTGCGGGACCAGGCCTTCTCCCTCCACGATTCCTCTCGGGGCGTCATGATGACTCCTCCCAACTCCCGCCCTAGTGTAGTAGAATCATGACGCATTGCGTAAATCCTTTTTTTCGGTTCCCTGGGCAATTCGGGGAGGTGTGGGATGGGCCGCATCGGGAAGGCCGGAACGTGCTGGGTGTGGTTGATTCTCCTGGCGATGCCATGCTGTTCGCCGGGATGCCGGCGCGTGGCCAGACCGGTGGCGCCCCCTGCGGAGGTGGAACCCGGGAAGCCTTCTCCCGCGACGGATGCCGGAACGCCCGTGGAGGCCGATTCCTCCCCCCCGGCCGCGGCGACGGGAGGGGCGGAACAGGCTCCCAGGGCCCGGACCCATCCCGATGCCCTGGGGAAGGACTACGGGCTGCTGGCGATGGGGGAGGTGGCGACGTCGGCCCAGGAGGAGGAGTTCTTCCGGCAGATGACCAACGCCAAGAGCGCCGAGCGGGCCTTCCAGGACATCAAGAAGGAAGGGGCCCGGTGGCTTCCCTTCCTGCACCGGGCCCTCCGTTCCACGAACCGGGAGGTCCGCATCCAGGCGGCGGTGATGCTCGGGTTGCTGAAGGACCGGACCCCCGGGACGATCGAGGCGATGCGGGACGCCCTCATCCTGGACCGGGACCCGGACGTCCGGGCGATGGTGGCCCGGTCGTTCCTGGCGATTCCCGCCCAGCGGGCCGTGGACCTGCTGGTCCGCATCCTGGAGGCCGATCCCTACGAGGCGGCCAGGGCCAACGCGGCCTGGGCCCTGGGGGAATCGGGGGATCGGAAGGCCGTGCCGGTCCTGATCCGGGCCCTCCAGGACGAGGACACCTTCGTCCGGCTTCGGGCCGTCAGCGCGCTGCTGAAGTTCCAGGCCCGGGAGGCCGTTCCGGCCCTGGTGGGCTGCCTGTCGGACAAGAGCCCGATGGTCCGGGAGCGGGCCCATATGGCCCTGAAGAAGATCACCGGCAAGAGTCTGCCGGCCGACGAGTCCACCTGGAGAAAGGCCCTTGGAATCGGCCGGTGACCGGGAGCCGGATCGTCAGGCCCGGGTGGTCGCCTTGACGCCCAGCAGGAGGACCAGGCGGAGGGCTCCCGCGGCGATACCCAGACCCATCGAGGTGGAGACGAACAGGGCACCGATCGTCAGCAGCGTGTGCATCGGTTCCTCCCGGGGTGGAAGTTCCTCCTCGAGTGGGAGCATGGAACGGTCCCGCCGGGAACCCCCAGAAGACGCGAATGCAGGAAACGCGACGCATCGGAACCACGGATCCCTGGAGGGAGGAAACGGATTCTTTTCCTGGAATCCTTCATGTTTCCGGTGCCTTGCGGAACACGGAACCGGAACGGGGAAAGGGAAGGGATGGCTCGGGAAAGGAACCCTGGGCCCTTTGGGCCGCATCGGGCAGGCGGTCCCGCCACGAGTTGACATAATACCTCTTATCAGACATCGAAGCAGGGAAGGGCCGGGGGGCCTGGCGGCGCCCGACCCGGCGGAAAGCCCGGGGTTTCGGGCGTTCCACCCGGTGTCTTCGCTCCGGGAACCGGCTATACTCCGCCCATGAAAATCGGACTGGCCCAGATCGATTCCACCGTCGGCGACTTCGAGGGCAACCTGGCCCGGATCCGGGAGGCTTACCGACAGGCGGCCGCGGAGGATGCGGACCTGGTCCTGTTTCCCGAAATGGTCCTGACGGGCTATCCGCCGCTGGACCTTCTGGACCGGTCGGAGTTCGTCGAGGCGAACCTGAAGACCCTGGCCGACTTCCGAAACGGCTGCACCGGACCGGATGCGTGCATCGGGTTCGTGGAGCCCAACCGGTCGCCGGAGGGGAAACGCCTCTTCAATGCGGCGGCCCTGATCGCCCGGGGTGCCGAGGCGGCCCGGTACCGGAAGGCGCTGCTGCCGTCCTACGACGTCTTCGACGAGGCCCGCCATTTCCAGCCGTCCTTCGTCCCGTCCATCGTGGACCGTCCATACGGTCGCGTCGCGATGACGATCTGCGAGGACATCTGGAACGACCCGGAACTCTGGGACGGCCGTCGGCCCTATCCCCACGACCCGCTGGCAGCGCTGCATGGAAGCGGAACCACGCTGATCGTGAACCTTTCGGCATCCCCCTACCACGTCGGAAAGGCCGCCGAACGGCGCATCCTGGCACGGCACATCGTGGGACGCCTGGGATGCGCGCTGGCGTACGTGAATGCCGCCGGGGCCAACGACGGGCTCATCTTCGACGGGGACTCGTTCCTGATGGACTCCTCCGGGGGGATCCGGGCACAGGCGCCCCGTTTCCGGGAGGCCATGAGGGTCGCCTCCACGGATCCGGAGGGGCCGGATTCCGGGATGCCCACCCAGGACGTTCCCGAGGTGTTCCGGGAGGATGCGGCCGAGGTGGTCGAGGCCCTCACGCTGGGCATCCGGGATTTCTGCCGGAAGACGGGTTTTCGGAGGGTCGTCCTGGGGCTATCGGGCGGCATAGACTCGGCCGTGGTGGCGGCCCTGGCCGTCCGAGGCCTGGGAAGGGACTCGGTGGGCGCGCCCTCGATGCCC
>JAGOKF010000081.1 GCA_017994695.1 Myxococcota bacterium
GACAGGTCCTGGAGAATCCCGTAGTTGTCCCGGTCCGCATCCTGGTAATAGGTGCGGCATCCCGCCGCATCCTCCTCGTCGGTCAGGCCGTCGCAGTCGTTGTCCACTCCGTCGCAGGCCTCGGGCGCCGCCGGGGTTCCCACGCAGACCTCCTGGGCCAGGCGACAGGCCGAGACTCCGGGGCAGGACCCGTACTCGTTGCGAACCAGGCAGGGCTTCGACTGGATGTCGTCCGTGATGCCGTTACAGTCGTTGTCCACGTTGTCACAGGTCTCCGCGGCCGGAGTCGGCGCATCGCAGGGCGACAGGCCGCCCTCTTCGCATCGCCGCTGTCCCCGGCATCGGCCGAACTCGTTCTCGGACCAGCACACGGTCCAGCCCTTGGCCTCGATGGCGGCCTGGCTGCACCCGCACTCACCCTGGAGCCGGACGCACTGGTTCACCCGCAGGCCGCCGGTCAACTGGACCTCCCGGCAGCCGAAGTCGGCGGGGCAGTCCTGGTCCCGGTTGCACGAGGTCCCGCAGAAGGAACCCAGGTCGCCGGGCACGCAGCCCGACACCCCCGACACGTAGGGCACCACGCAGTCGGCATCCTGGATGCAGGGGCGGCAGATCCGGGCGAAGACATAGACGCAGGCGAAGACCGGGTCCGGGACCTGCTGGACCTGGATGCACTTCGCACCCTCGGGGCACTCGGTCACGCAGATCTGCGCGCAGACCTTCCCGTCGGGGGAGTCCATGCAGAACTGGGAGTTGCAGTCGGAGGACTTCTCGCAGGGCCAGCCCGGAGCCCCAGGCTCGATGGAGTCCGGGGATTGGTCCGGAGATCCGTCCGTTCCCGTCTCGTCCGAGCCGGTTCCCTCGTCTGCCGGGGCCGTGTCCGGGATCTCCCGTGGTCCCTCGTCCGGGTTGATCACGACGGGGATCTCGAGGGTCTCCTCTCCGGGGTCGCCGGGTCGGGTATCCGGCAACTCCGGAGTGCCGCCGTGGTCGCAGGCCCAGAGCAGCCCCAGTGTCGCAACCAGCCACCAGATCCTGCCTCGCACTTGCCACCTCCCGATCCACGGAAGCAGACACCGCCGACAGTGTAGAGGAGCGACCGCACCCTTTCAAGGCGGAACCGCTGCCGGAAAGCCGTGATGGAGGGCGCCCGCAGGGAGTTCCGGGGAAGCAAGATCACCGCGCCGGACTTCAGAGATCCTCGGTCTCCTCCTCCTCGTCCTCCGCCGGTCTCGCGGGAGCGGGCCGACGGGTGACGGAGCGGGGCGTTTCCCGATGGAACTCCCGGTACTCGATGGCGACCCGCGAGGAACGGACCTTCTCGGACGCCGCCACCTCCAGTTGCCGGATGCGTTCCCGGGTCAGGTTCATGATGCGGCCGACATCCTCCAGCGTCACGGGACCCTGGTCCGCGATGTCCAGCACGCAGGACTGGGTCATCTCCCAGGGCTCGATGTCCGGGAAGTTCAGTTTGATCGACCCCGTGCGGGGATTGATGTCCAGGTAGAGGTGGTACTTGCAGCCCACCCAGGGGCACGGGCGCGGCCCGCCGAGGCACTCGGACCGGACCCGGGGGCGCAACCTCTCCAGTTCCTCGGGGTCGAAGGGGAGCCCGTCCGAGAGGTCCACCTTGGCCAGTCTCCGGGCCGCGATGGTGCGAACCCCTCGTCTTCCCTGCCGAGTTCCGCTCTTGGTTTCCTGGGAAGCCATTCGCACCCGCATGGAAGGTTTCCGGAACCTAGCACAAGGTTCGCGCCTTGTGAAGCACCTCGATTGGGGTCCCCGGCCACCGGTTCCCGGGGGCCCTCGCCCCGGTCACGGGATGGGTCCCGCTCCCAGTTCCGGGCGCGGGTGCAGCCAGAGGTCCACCGGCGGCACCGTCAGGCCCTTCGGCCGGAACGGCAGGCGCACCCTCTGGCCGATCCCGGCGCTGTGGTACGCAGCCAGCATGATCTCCAGCACCGCCAGCCCGTCCTCCCCCGACTCCATGGGGACCTGCCCCGTCTTCATGCACTCGACGAAGTGCCGGTCCTCCTGGGGATAGCCGTTGTTCCACAGCCACTCAAAGTCGGGGAACACCCAGCCCTGGTTCGGTTCCCACATCTCCGGGAAGCCCTTCTCCGAGAAGGCGCGCAGCCCCATGCCCTTCAGCAGGTCCGCCTGGATGACCCCCTCGGTGCCGAAGACCTCCAGCGTCGAGTCCATCCCTCCCTTCAGGGCCCAGGAGGACTCGGCCTGCCCGATGGTCCCGTCCTCGAAGCCCATCAGCACCAGGCAGAAATCCTCCTCGACCGTGATCTCCCGGTGGAGATAGGTGCCCATGTGGGCCTGCACCCACTCCACCCGGGGCTTGCCCAGCAGGAACCGGATGCACTCGATGCTGTGGCACCCCATGTCCATCAGGATGCCCCCGCCGGCCTGCTCGGGGATCCAGAACCAGGGCGAGTAGGGGCCCGCGTGCTTCTCGCATTGCCGCAGCAGGTAGGGCTTGCCGATGCCCCCGGACCGCATCAGTTCCCCGGCCTTCAGGAACTTGGGCACGAAGGACAGTTCCTCGGCGTAGGCCAGCACCAGCCCCTTCTCCCGGGCGGTCCGGACCATCTCCTCGGCGTGCTCCAGGGTCAGGGCCAGGGGCTTTTCGCAGATGACGTGCCTTCCGGCCCGGAGGGCGTCCATCGTGATCGGGTGGTGGAAGCAGTTCGGCACCCCCACCACGACCGCCCGGATCGCCGGGTCCTCCAGGAGGTCCCGGTGGGACGCCACGGCCTTCGGGATGCCGTGGGTCTCGGCGAACAACTGCCCCCGGTCCAGGTCCACGTCCGCCACCGCCCGGACCTCGACGCCGGGGATCGTGCGCAGGGACTGGAGATGGGTGAGGCTGATGAACCCGGATCCGACCAGGCCCACTCCGAACGTCTCGCTCATGGCCGCCTCCTTCCGGTCCCGGGGACCGGCTCAGTCCCGAAGCCGATGGGCCAGCCGCTGTACCTTCGCGACGGCCTCGACGATGTCCTCGAGGTCCTTTTCCGTGCCCGAGAGGTGGGGGTAGTGCATCCACACCCCCTCCTCGTAGGCGGCCTTCTCGGCCACCGGGCAGCGGATCTCCGGGTGTCCGAGGATCCCGTCCCCGTAGCGTTCCCGGAGCATCGGCCAGCGGTCGCTGGTGGCGTTCATCAACTGGATGCGGTACAGCGGTTCATAGAAGTCCCCGGAGAAGTGCACGCCCTCGGCATCCAGGGCCTCGAGCACCCGGTCCCGGGGCACCCCGGCAAAGGCCTCGGGGTCGTAGCGCATGATCGTCTGGTAGCAGTGGAGCCGGGTCACCCGGGGATCCGTGTCCAGCACCCGGAGTCCCCGGACCGCTCCGTGGAGCAGTTCCTTGAACCGGGCGTGCATCCGGGCCCTCCGCTCGGTCACCTCCTCGAGGCGCTCCACCTGGGCCATCGCCACCGCGATCTGCAGCTCGCTCATCCGGTAGTTGGCCCCGAAGAGCTGCCCCTCGAAGCCGTCGTATCCCGGCTCCTTGCGCCCGCAGTTGATCAGCGACATGCAGCGCTGGGCCATCTCGTCGTCCCGGACCGTCAGCACGCCGCCCTCGCCGCTGGTGACCAGTTTCGACGACTGGAGGCTGAAGGAACCGAAGTCCCCCATCGAGCCGACACCCTGGCCCCGCCACTGTCCCCCGTGGGCGTGGGCGCAGTCCTCGATCACGATCAGCCCGTGCCGCCGGGCGATTTCCAGCAGCCGGTCCATGTCGGCGATGCTGGCCCCCAGGTGCACGGGGATGATGGCCCGGGTCTTCGGGGTGATGGCCGCCTCGACCGCGTCGGGGTCCATGCAGTAGTTCCGGGACTCGATGTCCACGAACACCGGGACGGCGTTGACCCGGATGGCGCAGGCCGCGGTGGCCATGAAGGTCAGGGCCGGCACGATCACCTCGTCCCCCGCCCGGATCCCGGCGGCCTGCAGCGCGATCTCCATCGTGACGGACCCGTTCGCGCACGGGATGCCGTGGCGGGCCCCATGGACCCTGGCGAACCGCTCCCCGAAGTCCTCGGCCAGGGGGCTCGGGAAGGGGTAGCCGCCCCAGTTGCGGGACTCCAGGGCCTGCATCAGCAGCGTCCGTTCCCGGTCATCGAAGTAGGGCCAGGGAGCGAATCGGGTCGTGCGTACCGGCGTGCCACCGAACAGTGCCAGTTCCTCGCTCATGGGATCCTCCTCCTTCCGAATCACGACAGGGGCGGGATGCTCCCCGCCCGCGTCATCTCCTCCAGGATGCCCCTGGCCTTCTCCGCCGTGCGCACCAGGGGGTGGGCCATCAGGGCCAGCAGCGCCGCCCGGCCGGAACGGCTCACGGCCGCATCGATCGCCAGGCGCTCGTAGGCCTTCACCTGGGCGATCAGTCCCATCATCTCCTCCGGCACCGCCCGCGGAAGCGGCAGCGGTTCCACGCCGTGGGCCGACACCCGGCAGGGCACCTCCACCGATGCATCCGCCGGCAGTCCCGGCACCGTGTCTCCGTTCCGGGTGTTCACCACCTGGATCCCCGGCACCGGGGACAGGAGGGCGGCCATCACGTCCACGGCGACCCGGCTGTACCACGCTCCGCCCCTCTGCTGCAAGAGGTCCGGCTTGCGGAATTCGGCCGGATCCCGGTAGATCGCGAACAACTGCCTCTCCAGGTCCATCACGACCTCGGCCCGGCTCCGGGGCTGCCGTCGCAGCTCCTCCAGGACCTCCTCAGTGCAGTAGTAGTAGCGGAGGTATCCCGAGGGGATCGCCCCCAGGGCGGCCACCACGTCCCCGGGGATCTCGATGCCCGGGAGGTTCGCCGGCCCCTGGAACTCCGCCAGGGAGGCCAGGAGGTCCGGCAGGTGGTCCCGCCCCTGCCACCGGACGCCGCGGACGAAGCCCAGGTGGTTCAGGCCGACGTAGTCCAGCAGGACCTCCTCGACGGGTGCCCCCAGCAGCCCCGCGGCCTGGATCCGCATCTCCATCGGGATGTTGCACAGGCCCACCACCCGGACGCCGCCGTGACGCATCAGGGCCTCGGTGACCATGCCCGAGGGGTTGGTGAAGTTGATCCACCACGATCCCAGGGCATGGCGTCGCACCTCCCGGGCGATGTCCAGCAGGACCGGGATCGTGCGCATCGCCTTGCCGAAGCCTCCGGCCCCGGTGGTTTCCTGGCCGATGCAGCCGTGACGGAGGGGCAGCGTCTCGTCGAGGTGCCGGGCCTCCTGCCCGCCCACCCGGATCTGGACCACGACGAAGGAGGCCCCGGACAGGGCCTCCGGGAGGTCCAGGGTGTCCCGAATCCGCAGGTCCGGCGACCCCAGGTGATCGGCCATCCGCCGGCAGAACCCGGCCACAGGGCCCAGTCGGTCCGGGCGGACGTCCTGGAGCACCACCTCGTCCAGGGACAGTTCCTTCCGGCGCAGGACGAGTCCTTCCATCAGTTCCGGGGTGTAGGTCGATCCCCCACCGATCACCGCGACTTTCACGGCCCGTCTCCGGTCGTTTGCCGGGCCGCATTGTCTTCCGGCGGAGCCCCGGGGTAAAGTCCCCCCGGCGGCCCGTCGCCGGGCGTCCCGTTCCCGAACTCCAGCACGGCGACCTCGGCCTGGACCTCCCCGGTGGCCGGGTCCCGGACCCGCACGTTCCAGATCAGCAAAGAACCCAGGGGCCCCGGGGACCCTGGAGAGGCGGCCGCGGCGAACCGGCCCAGGCGGACCCAGGCCGTCCGGGCGAAGCGGGCCGTGAACCGGTCCCGAGCATCGACCAGCGATTCCTCGGGGAGGCCCGCCAGGGAGGCCATCGTCCGGACCTCCTCGGGGTGGGGTGGCGCGATCATCGCGAAGCGGACGCCGAGGCGTTCGAGCATGCCGGTCGATTTCTCCTCGTCGGTCTCCAGCAGGAACTCCATGCAGTTCCGGATTCCCCGGTCATGGTCCGGGGCGCCGAAGAAGTTGTCGCAGATCACCGGCATTCCCGAGGCCCACCGGACCAGGTGGCCGAATCCCCAGGGGGCGATCACCCCGCGGCGGGTCCCGCCGGGGGACTCCCGGACCCGAGTCGCGACCCGTCGAGCCGCCTCCAGGAAGGCCTGGTCCCGGGGCTGCCAGGGCGCCAGCGCCAGCGCCTGTCGGCCATCCTGGAACAGGATTCCGGCCAGGGAGACGCCGAGCAGCGCCCGCATCAGCGATCGCCGGGCTCCCGCCCGGGACAGCGTCTCCGCAGCCAGGCGGCCGGTCCAAGCCAGCCCCTCGGCGATGGCGATCGCGAAGAGCGGAATCGCCACCATCACGAAGCGCCTCTGCAGCAGGGCGCCGGCGCCGAGCGCCAGGACCAGCAGGGCAATCCCGCGCCGGGCCTCCCGGACTTCCGAAGGACCTTCGTCGGAACGGGCCAGTCGCCAGAGGCCCGCCAGTCCCGCCGGGGCGGCGATTCCCAGCAGCATCCAGGCCCGGAGGGGATCGGCGAGGAGGGGGCGGGCCTCGAAGGAAAGGCGGGCGAATCCGCCCCGGGCCAGGTAGGCGATACCCTGCCGGAAGGACTCGACCCAGGCAGGGAAGGCCCAGAGCAGCAGGCCGCCGGTGACGGTCACGGCCGCTGCGCCGAGGCCGAGGGGGAACCCGGGTCCCGCCGAAGGACGCAGGCGCCTCGCGGCGGCGATTCCGAGAATCCCCGCGGTGCAGATTCCCGTCAGCACCAGGTGGGTCCGGGAAGGTGCGAAGAAGGCCCAGTCCCGGGCGTACGGGGAAACGGCCAGGGACGCCGCGGCACCGGCCCAGGTGGCCGCGGCCCAGAGGGCCGTCGGGCCCGGGCGGCGCACGGCGGCGAGAGGGCCCCTCAGGGCCATGACCACCAGGACCGGGTAGAGGGCCGACGGGAAGAGAGCGAAGGACAGCCCCTGGACCAGCCCCGAGATCCCCGACCCGATCCAGGAAATCCCGGGGAGCAGACCCAGCACCGCCGCGGCCAGGGTGATCGGCTCCAGGACGTGGTGGTCCACCCGCCCCATCATCGTGTACTGCACGTGGAACGGCATCACGGCGACCAGCGCCACGGCGATGGCGGCTGCAGGGGGATCCGCCGCCCGGCGGGCCAGGGCGAGGACCAGCGGCAGCAGCAGCGCCCCCAGGAACGGAATCGCCAGGGAGGTGAACCGGAAGATCGCCTCCGGGCTTCCTGCCGCCCCTGCGATCCTCGCCAGGGTGGCCATCGCCAGATCGAATCCCCAGGGCCAGTGGGCCAGGACCCCCTCGGGATGGCCGGACCCGAGGTCCCGGGCCTCGAGGTCCACGGGTCCCTCGATCAGCGCGGCCAGGCGGATCCAATGATAGGGAGCATCGTCGGGGAAGGGCAGGGGATCGGGGCCCGAAGCGAGGGCCCACCCGGCGGCCACCCGCAGCACGACGGCGACCGCGAGGGTCAGCAGGATCGTCCCGAACCGGGCCCCCCGCCCCCCCATGAAATCCTCCCCTCCCGGGGAGCGACGATAGGGGGACGGGGCCCGGCGGTCAAACCCGGTGCTCCGGTGACAAAAAATGTCCATGCCCGGTGACAAGTTCGGGCCTCCGCGGGGGAACCCGGACCGCCCGTCTTCATGCAACCATCCGTGTTTGCGTTGTTTTTATGTTGGCACGCTGGTTGCACTCCAGGAATGGGCGGAACGAGCCGCAGGAGAGGGCGGGCGTTCAGAGACCCGAGGGGTTCGGGTCGGGCTTTTACCAAAAAGGAGGGCTCCATGAACAAGTTCCGGAAACTGAACGTCAAGGGCTTCACGCTGGTCGAGTTGATGGTCGTCGTGGCCATTCTCGGCATCCTGGCGGTCATCGCCGTTCCCGCCTTCATCAAGTACATGCGGCGCGCGAAGACGACCGAGGCCATCGACGAGCTGGACAAGATCTACAAGGGCGCCGCGTACTACTACACCGCGCCCCACATCGCCTCGACCGGCTCCAAGATCTACTGCCAGTTCCCGACCGACCAGGGCGTCACCCCCGGCGCGACCTGCTGCGACACCGCGCTGGACACCAGCGCCGACAACCGCTGCGACTCGAACAGCGACGCCTGGAACACGAAGACCTGGGCGGCCCTGTCGTTCCAGGTCTCCGACGAGGTGTACTTCGTGTACTCCTTCGACAGCAACGGCTCCACGCTGGATCAGGCGAAGGCCACCGCGAACGCCCACGCCGACCTGGACTGCGACACCACGATGTCGACCTTCCAGCGGCTGATCTTCGGTGACCCCAAGGCCCGCTACGCGGAGTGCTCCCAGGTCGGTTCCTCGGCGTTCTTCGTGGACAACGAGACCGAGTAGTTCCTATCTCCTTCCACCGGCACGCAGGGGGCGCCGCAAGGCGCCCTTTGCGTTTCCTGGCCCCTCCTTTTCGGGAACCCTCCGACCTGGGTCATTGCGGATCGTCGGGGCAAACCGGTAGGATTCCATCCGGGGCTTTCCTCTGGGGGTCGAGATGACGGAACGGGAGATCCGGGAGATCCTGCAACGCGTCTGCGACGGCCTGCTCCGCGACCTCGCGGGACCGGTGGCGCGCCGGGCGGCCCCGGCGGCCCTCGGGATCGGGCTTGCCGGAATGTCCGGTTGTCCGGCGGACTCGCCGCCGGTGGTGGAGTACGCGGCGCCGGACATCGTGCAACTGGACGGGCAGGTCCGGGACCTTCCCGCAGGGGATCCGGGAAGCGACGCCTTCGTGCCCCCGGACGTCCTCTACATGGGGCCCGACCCGGGGACCGACCCGGGCCCGGTGCCGCCGTACATGGCTCCGGACTCGGGACCGCAACCGGAGTACATGGCCCCCGACTCGGGCCCGGTGCCGCCGTACATGGCCCCGGACTCGGGACCGCAGCCGGAGTACATGGCCCCCGACTCCGGCCCGATGCCGCTCTACATGGCCCCCTCCCGTCCCGGGTCCCGGGGGTCCTGACCCTCCCCCAGGAGGTCACCTGTTGGTCGAACTGCTGAAGAGACTGGGGATGACGCCCCAGTACTGCGTCTGGGAACTGACGCTGGCCTGCGACCTTCGCTGCCTGCATTGTGGGTCCTACGCGGGCAGCCGCCGCGACGACGAACTGGCCTGGCCCGAGATGGTGCAGGTGGCCCGGGACCTCGCCGGGATGGGCTGCCGGAAGGTCACCCTCGGGGGAGGCGAACCGACCCTCCATCCCCACTGGCACGACCTGGGAAGGCTCCTGTCGGACCTGGGGGTGCGGGTGAACCTGATCACGAACGGCTGGTCCTTCGGGCCGGAGACGCTGCTCCGGGCCCGACACGCCCGCCTGACGAACGTCGCCTTCAGCCTGGACGGATTCGAGGAGGCCCACGACCGGGTCCGGAAGGCCGGTTCCTTCCGGAGGGTGATCGACGCCCTGGACCTGTGCGCCCGGGAGGGAATGCCGGCGAGCGTCGTCACGCACGTGAACCGGCTGAACCTGGCGGACCTGGAGGCCTTCCGGGGCCTCCTCGCGGAGCACGGCGTGGCCTCCTGGCAGGTGCAACTGGGCATCCCCTCGGGGGCGCTGCGGGACCACCGGGACCTGGTGATCCAGCCCGTGGACCTCCTGGACCTGATCCCGCGCCTGGCGGCCATGCGGGCCGATCCCGGGGGGCGTCCGATCCTGTTCGCGGCGGACAACGTCGGCTATTTCGGACGGCACGAGAAGGCCCTGCGGGACCGGGGGGCCGAGATCTCCTTCTGGATCGGGTGCCGGGCCGGGATCCAGGTCCTGGGCATCGAGTCGAACGGCAACGTGAAGGGCTGCCTGTCCCTTCCCTCGTCCCGCCACGGCCAGGATCGCTTCCTGGAGGGGAATCTCCGGGAGGTGCCCCTGGCGGCGATGTGGACCCGGCCCGGGGCGTTTTCCTGGAACCGGGATTTCCAGGAGGGTGCCCTGGGAGGGTTCTGTTCGGTGTGCCGCTACCGGGACATCTGCCGGGGGGGGTGTGCCTGGACCGCCTGGAGCCACACCAGCAACCGGTTCGACAACCCCTACTGCTTCTACCGGCAGGTGCTGCTGGCCGGGCGCCTGGACGAACTGGGAGAGGACCGCCCGGACGAAGAGGAACTGCGGGTCATCGCGACGATGCGGGACCGGGGGGATGCGTGACGGGACGGGGGCCGTCGCGGCAGACCCCGTCCGGAGAGCCGGAATGGAACGGGACGGACCGGCGGTGCCCGAGGCTCCCTGGGCGGTGGCGGCGGTGCTGATCTTCTCCCGGGATCCCGGGGCGCTGGCGGACTTCTACCGGCGGCATTTCGGCCTGCCGATGCGACCCGTCCAGGGTGGCGGGCTCCCCTTCCACCTGGCCTGCGACGTGGGGCACGTCTACGTGTCCATCTGGCCCGCCGGGGCCGGGGAGGGCGCTCCCGACGGATCGTCCGCCTCGGGAATCGCCCTGGCCGTCCGGGACCTCGAGGCATGTCACCGGAGGCTCGTGGAAGGGAACGTGGAGGTCGTCTTCGGTCCGCGGCGGACCGGGGTGGGCCTCCTGGCCCGCTACCGCGATCCCGATGGCAACCTGGTCGAACTGGTGCAGCCCCTGCCCCGCTAGGCGGGAATCCCGGCGGTCCGGGTCCCGCCGGTTCCACCGGTGCACGGGTTGACGAGGGGAGACTCCGATCGGTACCGTGTCCCTGTCCACCCCGGGGGAACGTCCATGCGCGGAAGGCCCATCATGACCGGATGGCTGGCGGTTCTGGTCGGGGCATGCAGCGTCGAGGCGGGGTCCGAAACGGACCCGGGGCCCGAGACGGTTGCCGACCCGGGGCCGGAGGAGTCGCCCCCGGGACCCGACGCCCGGGATCCAGGACCCGACGCGGCACCGTGCGGGGGACTCGAGGACTGCCTGGACGCGTCGGACGCAGCATCCGAGGTGCCCGATCCGGACCCCGACGTGCCGGACCCGGGATTCGACGCACGGGAGGATGGGGGAGTGGACGCCTGGGATCCGGGCGACCTGCCCCCGCTGCCGGCCCGCCTGGACCTGGACCCGGCGACGCTGTCCTTCTTCGGCCTGCCCATCGGGTCCATCCGCTACGCGGTGGCCGGCCTGGACCGCCAGGCACGGACCTGCGCCACCGTGGTCTTCGGCCTCTATGACGGTTCCGCGGGCGGCGCCGCCACCTGCGACGGGTCGTGGCCGGGCCTTCCGTACGTGGTGCTGGAACGGGGCACCGACGGGCCCTGCACCGCCTGGGACTACGCCAGCCCGTTCTCCACGGTCTCCATCGAGGGCTGCGCCGATTTCGCCGCGATGTCGCCCGCGGGGGTCGACCTGGCGGACTTCGAGGTCACGCTCGAGCACCTCGACGACGGGCCCCTCGTGGTGGCCGTCCATGCCCGGGGCTCGATGGACCCTCCGCCCGTCAGCCTCGGCCTGCGCTATCTCTCGGACATCCCGGAAGACGTGTTCGTGCAGACCGGGGACGACTACGGGCAACCGGCCTGGGCCGAGGTGATCGGTCCCGACGGGCTTCCTCGGATGCTGTTCGACCGGTGCGACGTCCCCTCCTGCGATGCCCCGGGGGCCGGCGTCTGCGGGATCGCCTTCCGGAGCGTCCGCAACATCACGGGGGGAACCTACCGGGGCCAGGCCTGGCTGACCTGGGACGGCCGCTTCCGCGAGATGGACCCCGGGGGCCAGTGCCGCCGGGCCGTGCGGGCTCCCGATGGCGACTACACGCTGCGGGTCTGCTTCGGCTGGCAGGTCGAGGACGCGCCCACGGGCAACGGTCCCCAGGTGAAGGACCCCACCTGCCTGGAAACGGGGTTCCGCCTGCCGGGCGCCACGACGGTCCGGGTGGATGCGGATTTCGGCGGGTGAATCCCCGCGTTGACCCGCGGCCCCGGCCGGGACACAATCCCTCCCCATGAAACGGGCGATCCCGATCCTGTTGCTGCTGGCGAGCGTTCCGGCGCGGGCCCAGGACGAGGGGGAGGACTTCTCCCGGAAGGACCGGACCGCGCTGCTGTACCAGACCAAGTTCCTCTTCACGGGGGACCAGGTGCCCATCGTCACGGTGGGCCTGGTGGAGGGGGAACGGGAGGTCTCCTTCGACGCCGAGGGTCCCCTGGAGTTCTGGCCCGAGGGATACGGGGGACCCTCGATCCGGCTGGGAGCCGGCCGGACCTCGTGCAAGGCCCGGATCGACCAGGGACAGGCCGCCCGGATCCGGTTCTGGGTCGCCCTGAACCGCCTGCCGGCCAGGGACCTGGGCGGCATCCGGCGGGAACGGGGCGCCTGGGAAGGCCAGGGCCTGAAGGTCCGGACGTTCCAGAGGGGGAGCATCTTCGGCTTCTACGGCCGGGTGCTGGACAACCGGACCGTGACGCTGGTCGAGGACGAGCCCGCCGAGACGATGGCCGAGGCGGTCCGGCGCCGGGACGCCCTGGCGGCCCGGACCGGCATCGCCACGCTGGAGGTCTTCGAGGAGGTGGTCGATCGTCCGAACGGGGTCATCGAGGTCCAGTGCGCGGGCCAGAACGCGCGGATGTCCTTCCCGGGGATGGTGATGGTGGGATCGGCAGACGGCCGGCCCGTGACGCTCCGGTCGGTGGAGTACGGCAAGGGATTCGCCTGGCACGGCCGGGAGGACCGGTCCTACCGGGGGCGTTTGGTGCTGACGGCCGACCGGGAGGGTCGCCTCGCGGTGGTCAATGCCGTCGATGCGGAAACCCTGCTGAAAGGGCTGGTCCCTTCGGAGATCTACGTCGATGCCCCGGCGGCGGCCCTGGAGGCCCAGGCCATCGTGGCCCGGGGGGAACTCTTCGCGAAACTGGGCAACCGCCACACCGCGGACCCCTTCATGGTCTGCGCCGACGTCCATTGCCAGGTGTACAAGGGGGTCGGCCGGGAGGACCCCCGGACGAGCCGGGCCGTGGACGCCACCCGGGGCCGGATGCTGTTCCACGGCGACGGCCTGGCGGACAGCGTCTACGGGGCCTCCTGCGGCGGGCACAGCGAGTCGGGGGAGGCGGTCTGGCAGGGGTCGGGCCACGACTACCTGGTCGGCGTGCCGGACCACCCCGGAGGCACCCGGTTCTTCGCGGGGGAAAGGCCCACCGGCGACGAGGTGGCGAGGTTTTTGGCGGATCCGCCGCCGGGGACCTATTGCGGGGCGACCCGCTACGGCAAGGAGTCTTTCCGCTGGACCCGGTTCGTCAGCGAACCGGAAGTCCGCCAGGGGGTGACCCGGGAGACGGGCAAGGACCCCGGGGAAATCCGGGGGCTGAGGATCCTGGAGCGGGGGGTTTCCGGCCGGGTGACCCGCCTGGAGGTGGAGGGGGCGGCCGGGACCCAGACCCTGTCTCCCGAACTGCGCATCCGCAAGGCTCTCGGGGGGCTCCGGTCGTCGCTGTTCGTCTTCGAGCCTGCCCGGGAAGGGGGACAGGCCGGCTTCCGCTTCACGGGCGGCGGTTTCGGGCACGGGGTGGGGATGTGCCAGGTGGGAGCCATCGGGAGGGCCCAGGCCGGCCAGGGCGCCGGGGAGATCCTGAAGGCCTACTACCCCGGGACCGAACTGATCCAGATCTACTGAACCCGCGGAACCCGGACGGGGAACTCCGGTGGACTTTCCGGAAGGCGATCCCGGGTTCCCGCGGCCATTCGGCCCGGCGAATCGGCTGGTTGCGGGATGTCGGTGCCGTGCGGGGCCCGTTCCGGGGTATCCTGTCCCGGCTCCGGAAGAGGGCGACATGGAAGACCTGCTGGCATTGCACGTGATGGGACCGGATCGGCCGGGGATCACCTCGTCGCTGGCGGCCCTGTTCCGGGACGAGGGCGCCCGGGTGGTGGACCTGGGCCAGACCGTGCTCCACGGGCATTTGAGCCTGACGGTGGTGCTGTCGGTCCCGAAGGGATCCGACTGCCTTCGGAGGGCGTTGCTGCAGGTCCACGACATGGGGCTGCGCCTGGAGGTCTCGGTCCACGGACCGGGCAGCGGGGCGGCTCCGGACCCCTCCCGGTGCGCCTTCTGCGTGACGATGCTCGGGGATCTGGCCGACGGCCGGGCCCTGGCCGAGGCGACGGGGTTCCTGGCGGCCCGGGGATTCAACATCCGGGAGATCCGGACCCTGTCCCGGGACCGCCTGGCGGGGATCGAACTGCTGGTGGACCTGCCTCCGGGGACCCGCTGGACGGCCGCCGAAATGAGGGCCCTCCGGGGGGAGATCCTGGCGAAGGCGAACGCCCTGGGAGCCGACATGGCGGTCCAGCGGGACGGTCCCTTCCGGCGGAACAAGCGCCTGATCTGCCTGGACGTGGACAGCACCTTCATCCGGATGGAGGTGATCGACGAACTGGCCCGGATGGCCGGAGTCGGAGAGGAGGTGGCGAAGGTCACCGAGGCGGCCATGCGGGGGGAACTGGACTTCCAGGCGGCCCTCCGGCAGCGGGTGGCCCTGCTGAAGGGGCTCCCGATGGAACGGGCCCAGCGCCTGCTGGACGACGTGCCCCTGACGCCCGGGGCGGACCGGCTGGTGGCCGTGCTGAAGGCCCTGGGGCTCCGGATCGGCCTGGTCAGCGGGGGCTTCACCTTCTTCGTCGAGGAACTGAAGCGCCGGTTCGGGCTGGATTTCGCCTTCGCCAACACCCTGGAGGTGGAGGACGGCCTGCTGACGGGACGGGTCAAGGGGCTGATCGTCGATGCGGACCGCAAGGCCCAGGTGGTCGCCGACATGGCCCAGGTCTACGGGTGCTCCCTGGAACAGTGCGTGGCGGTCGGGGATGGGGCCAACGACATGGGCATGCTGCGCCTGGCGGGGCTGGGCATCGCCTTCCGGGCCAGGCCGGTCCTCCAACAGGCCGCAGACCTGTCGCTGAACGCCTCGACGCTGGATGGGGTGCTCTACCTGATGGGCTTCACCGAGAGAGACCTCCAGGCGATCCTCGGCGAGCGGCCCGACGGCTGTCCCGGAGCCTGACCTTCCGCCCGGGTTTCCGGCACCGATCCCGGGGGCGGTTGACAGGCGCCCCCCCGCTGCCCAGTTTCTGCCCTGCCTGATTCCCGGAGCGAGGAAATGGAGCATCCGGTCTACGGAATGACCAGGGAACTGCCTGCCGTGCCCTGGCAGGCGGCCGTCGAGCGGGTCCAGGAGGCCCTGAAGACCGAGGGGTTCGGGGTCCTGACCCGCATCGACGTCCACGAGACGCTGAAGGCGCGCCTGGGCGTCGAGATGTCCCCCTACGTGATCCTGGGGGCATGCAACCCGCCCCTGGCCCACGAGGCCCTTTCCCGGGACTTCTTCCTGGGACTCGTGCTGCCCTGCAACGTGGTGGTGGCCGGGACGCCCGGGGGCAGCCTGGTCAGCATCGCCCGCCCGTCGTCGATGTTCCGCGCCGTCGAGAACGAGGCCCTGACCTCGATGGCCCAGGACGTCGAGGAAAGGCTCCAGCGGGTGCTCGAGCGGATCCAGGATTCGCCCGGCACCGGGTCGCCCTGAAGGGCCCGGCGGGACCGGGCGGCCGGGGATTCCCGGCGATTCACTTCCCCAGCATCGCCAGGAATTCCTCTTCCCCGATCACCGGAACGCCCAGGTCCCGGGCCTTCGCCAGCTTGGACCCGGCATCCTCGCCGGCCACCACCACGTCGGTCTTCCGGGACACGGACCCGGCGACCTTGCCTCCCCGGGCCAGCACCAGAGCCTGCCCTTCCTCCCGGGTCATGGTCCGCAAGGTGCCGGTGAAGACGAAGGTCTTGCCGGCGAAGGCCGGATCGGCCGGCGCCTCCCCGGTCCCGGCGGTCATCCGCAGTCCCGCTTCCCGGAGGCGCCTAAGGAGTTTCCGGTTCTCCGGCTGGGCGAACCATCCCCGGATGGCCCCGGCCACCTTCGGTCCCACGTCCTCCACCTGGGTCAGGGGATCCTGGCCCTCGGGTTCCCGTGCGCACTCCGCCTCCAGGGCGTCCAGGGAGCGGTACCGGAGGGCCAGAGAACGGGCCAGGGCCTCGCCGACCTGGGGAATGCCCAGGGCGAAGATCAGCCGTTCCAGGGGCCGGTTCCTGGATCGGTCGATGGCCTGGAGGAGATTCGTCGCGGACTTTTCCGCCATCTTGTCCAGGGTCAGGACGTCCTCCCGGGCCAGCCGGTACAGGTCCGCGACGCTGCGCACCAAACCCCGATCCACCAGCTGCTCGGCCACCCGGTCCCCCAGGTGCTCGATGTCCATTGCCCGCCGGGATGCGAAGTGGACCAGGTGCTCCTTCAACTGGGCCGGACAGGAGGCGTTGACGCAGCGGCGGGCCACCTCCCCCTCCTGGCGCGACACGGGTCCGCCGCAGGCGGGGCACGTTTCGCGCATGCGATAGGGTGCCGCGTCGGCCGGCCGGAGGTCCAGGCGGACCCGGACCACCTCGGGGATCACGTCTCCCGCCCGCTGGACCTCCACGAAATCACCCACCCGGACGTCCTTCCGCTTCAGTTCGTCCTCGTTGTGCAAGGTCGCCCGCCGGACCAGCACGCCTCCCAGGCGGACCGGGTCCAGTTCCGCGACGGGGGTCAGGACCCCCGTCCGCCCCACCTGCTCCACGATGTCCACCACCCGGGTCACCTCCCGCCGGGGGGGGAACTTGAAGGCGATGGCCCAGCGGGGGCTCCGGCTCACCTCCCCCAGTTCCCGCTGCAGGGCGAAGGAATCGACCTTCACCACGGTGCCGTCGATCTCGAACGGCAGGCGATCCCGGAGGGCCTCCATGCGCCGGTATTCCTCGATCACCGCGTCGATGCCCCGGACGCGACGGGGCAGGTCGCTGACCGGCAGGCCCGCCTCCCGGAGGGTCTGGAGCAGTTCCCACTGGGAGGATGCCTCCAGGCCGTCGGCGGATCCGACCGCGTAGGCGAAGAAGTCCAGCGGGCGTCCCGCCGTGACCCGGGGGTCCAGCTGCCGCAGGGACCCGGCGGCGGCGTTTCGGGGATTCGCGAAGGGAGGTTCGCCGGCCTGCTCCCGGGTCCGGTTCAATTCCTCGAACCGCTCGACGGGCATGAAGACCTCGCCCCGGACCTCCAGCAGGCGCGGGAGAGCGGGCGGTCCGAAGAGGTCCGATCCCGGGTTCCGGGGCTTCAGCCGCAGGGGGATGGAACGGATGGTCCGGACGTTCGCGGTGACGTCTTCCCCGGTCACCCCGTCCCCCCGGGTCGAGGCCTGGACCAGCACGCCTTCCTGGTACACCAGTTCCACCGACAGTCCGTCGAACTTGGGCTCCAGCACGTAGTCCAGCGGATCGCTCCGGGACAAAAACCGCCGCACCCGGTCGTCGAAGGCCCGGACCTCCCCCTCGTCCATCGCGTTCTGCAGGGAGAGCATCGGGACCCGGTGGCGGACCTGGGCGAACTCCTCCAGGGGCCGTCCCCCGACCCGCTGGCTGGGGGAATCGGGCGTCACCAGGTCCGGGAAGGCCGCTTCCAGGTCCAGCAGTTGCCGGAAGAGCCGGTCGTATTCCGCGTCGGTGATCTCCGGGGCGTCCCGGACGTAGTACAGATCGTTGTGCCGCTCGATCTCCGCCCGCAGCCGGGCCAGTTCCCGTCGTTCGTCTTCCCGGTCCATTCCCGCCGCTCCCGGATGGGGATCGGATGGAAGCCTATCA
>JAGOKF010000150.1 GCA_017994695.1 Myxococcota bacterium
CCGGCGTTGCCCCGCCTCCCCCAGTCAGGCCCATCGACCCAGCCCAGTTTGTGGTGCCAAGGCCGTAGTATGCCATCCCAACTACCCGGAATCGTGAATGTTTGCGAAATGAACTGTAGAAGTCGGGACTGACACGCGCTGCCTGGGAGGCCGTCCAGAAGGCGGTCGAGCGGGCCGCGCCGCCGCAGCCCGCAACGACTGACACCAGGCGTCGTGATGCAGGATGACCTGGCAGACCTGCGGGCCGCGCCGCCGCAGCCCGCAACGACTGACACCAGGCGTCGTGATGCAGGATGACCTGGCAGACCTGCGGGCCGCGCCGCCGCAGCCCGCAACGACTGACACCGCGCCTCGGTCGTCTTCGCGGCGTAATCGTCTTTGCGGGCCGCGCCGCCGCAGCCCGCAACGACTGACACGGCTGTCCTCGCTTCCTGCCCCTGTTCGCCTTCGCGCGGGCCGCGCCGCCGCAGCCCGCAACGACTGACACGAGGGGAACGGATTCGGGATCGTGACGCGCCGAACGCGCGGGCCGAGGGGGCAGGCGCGCCGTGGGGGCAGCGCCCCCGCGGCGACGCCGTGTCCGGAGCGGCAGCCCCCGGGCCCCCTCCGGCGCAAGGGTTCCGGCGGCCGGTCGTGTTCTTGGGACCTTCCGGGATCCTGGTCCACAATGAGGCCGCCCCGAACGGAGACAGGTTGCCGATGTCCCTCCATCCCGGAAGCCGCCTGGTTCTGCTGGCGCTGGTGCCCTGGCTCGGGTGCGGCGGGGACGGATCGTCCCTGCCGGAACTGCCCGAGGTCCCCGACTGTGCCGCCCTGCGGGCCTCCTTCCAGCCCTGCGGGGGCGCCCTGGCGGGCACCTGGAGGATCGAGGGCATCTGCCCCCAGGGCGCCCCCTTCCCGATGAGCCCCGCCGGCTACTGCCCGGACCGGGCCGGCACGATCACCCCGATCCAGACCGGAATCCTCTCCCTCGAGGAAGGGACGATGGAGGTCTTCCTCCAGGACGACCTGGAGGCCGCGACCTTCACCCTGCCGGAAACCTGCCTGGAGGATGGAACCTCCTGCGGGGAGGTCACGGTGCTGGACGGGTGGCAGGCCGAGTGCCGGGATCGGGGTGCCGACTGCCAGTGCGAGGGTCGCCGGCCGGTGACCCGGCCCGACCGGACCTCCTGGCCGGTCCGCATCGAGGGAACCGAGGTCCTGGTGCTGGACGATCAGGACGCGGCGCAGGACCGGTGGTCCTTCTGCGTCCAGGGGACCCGTGCCCTGGTCCGGGCGACGTGGTTCCTGTCGCCGGATCGACCGGCGGTGGACACCCTCCTGGTGCTGGGGCCCTGACGACCGTTTCCCCAGGAACCCGATCCGGCCATCCCGACAGGCGGGAACCAGACCCTTGCCGTTGCCGATCCACCACGGCCGGCCGGACAGAACACCCCTCCAGACCGGCGGATGAAGGAACCCCCGTGGGGGGACGGGGGTTCCGGTGGGGGGAAGAGGAAGTCAGGAAGAGGAAGTCCGGGATGGGCCCCGGGCCAAGGCGGGTCAGTCGTACACGCACTGCCCCTTGAAGCAGACCTGGCCCGCCGGGCAGAGGCCCTTGCCGTTGTCGATGACCCCGTCGCAGTCGTCGTCCAGGCCGTTGCAGACCTCGATGCCCGCCCCCTGGCCCTCGCTCTGCAGGCAGACCGTCTCCAGGCCGTCCTCGGAGCAGACCTTCACGCCGGTCAGGCCGCAGCCCACCTTGCCCACCTGGCAGGCGGCCCCGACGTCGAAGCCCTCGTCCACCCGGCCGTCGCAGTTGTCGTCCACGCCGTTGCAGACCTCGGGATTCGGCCGGTCGATCACGCACTGGGTCCAGGCGCCGCCCTGGCAGGTCCGGTGGCCGGCGCCGCAGGCGGTCTGGCAGGCCTCCCGGAGGCCCTCGTCCACCTGCCCGTCGCAGTCGTCGTCGATGCCGTTGCAGACCTCGGTCCCGACGATCGCCGCCGGGGCGTCGCACCAGGCCGTCAGGTGGTCCGCGGAGCACACCAGGCGCCCGCCGGTCTGGCAGCCGCCCTGCATCATCGAGCACTCGGTCCCGATGGCGTAGCCCTCGTCCGCCTGGCCGTCGCAGTTGTTGTCCTTTTCGTCGCAGTTACCGCAGTCGTGCAGCGCGTAGATCCCGTTCACGTCGAAGCCGTCCCCGGCGCCGCTCCGGGCGCTGGTGTTGACCAGCCGGATCCGGGTGGTGAACGGGAGATCGCCCAGGTCGAAGTCGTTGCGAGCGTTCGGCCGCTGTCCGTCCTGGTTCGTGGCGGTCCCCAGCAGCATCCAGGTCTTCGCCGCGGCGTTCCACGCGTACACCGCCGCCGTTTCCGCGGCCCCGGTGTCCCCGGAGGGGGTCCACTCGAACACCCGCAGGTCCGCCCCGGCGCCGTTGCGGAGGGGGCAGTCGAACTCCACCTCGACAAAGCCGTCGAAGCCCAGGGCGAAGGCCGCCCCCGAAGCCTCGCCTGCCTGGAGCGTCAGGGCCTTTCCGGGATTCGAGTTCACCGCCTGGGGCTTGCCGCCGTTCGCGGTGGTCCCCTGGAACCAGGTCACCACCCGGGATGCCTCGTAGGGAGCCAGCCGGCCGCCCTCGACCGCCCCGGGATACACCTCGGCGTCCTGGTCGTTGCAGTCCCCGGCGCAGGTGGCCCACCCGTCCCCGTCCTGGTCGAAGTCCTCGTCGGTCAGGCCGTCGCAGTCGTCGTCAATGCCGTTGCAGGTTTCCACCTTGCCGGGAACGCTCAGGGCGTCCTCGATCAGTTCCATTCCCGAGTCGGGGGTCAGCATTCGCAGCACCCCCGCCTGGCGCTGGGCCGGGCTTCCGGCCGCGGCGGCCACGATCAGCAGGTCCCGGTCGGTCCCGTTCTCGAAGGAGATCACGTAGGTGGCGATCCCGATGTCCTTCAGGGCCGCGATGGCCTGGAGCACCTCCCCGTCGCACTGGTCGCCCCCAGCGGTGACCAGGACCACGGACCGGATGCGGTTCGACGCGGGACGGTCCCGGTAGTAGTCCCGGGCCTTCCACAGCGCCTTCGCCACGGCCGCCTTCCCGCCGGTGACGATGTGCTCCAGCCGGGAAACCAGCCACCCGTAGGGATCCCCGGGATTCACCTCGACCTCTCCCACCTCGCAGGATCCGGGGCAGATCCGGTCGTTGCCGTCGGCGTCCCGATGGTCCACGAAGGGGAAGGTCAGCAGGCCGAAGAGGACCTCCTTCTTCAGGTGGGGCAGGTTCCGCTTCAGGGCCCGGATCACCAGGTCCATCCGGGAGTAGTACTTGTTTCCCTGCTTGTAGCCCGAGGGCTCGGCCATCCGGTCCGAGGTGTCGATCAGCAGCAGCACCTCGGTGGAGGTCGCCTCGCAGACCGGCGAGACGTAGGAGCCCTGGGGAACGGGGGAGCCCGGGTCGCCCGGATCGGGAATGCAGGCCGTCGCCAGCAGAACCGTCACCCCGATCATCCAGCCGCGCGTCTTCATCGGGAACCTCCCCCCCAGAATGGGGCACTCCACGAGGGGTAGTTCGACCGGCGCGCCGGAAAACTTTAGGGGGGGTCAGAAACCGGGGGTCTTGGGACGGACGGGCTTCTCGGCCGAGTGGACGACGCGGATGTTCGTCTGGCCGTCGAGTCCGACCTTCGTCTCCATTTCGGATAGGAAGGTGG
>JAGOKF010000082.1 GCA_017994695.1 Myxococcota bacterium
TCCCAGGTGGCATTGAAGTCGCACCGGAACCGGACCGACGGGGACCCGCAGTTGAAGGCCCCTCCCCGGACCTCGTAGCCCCGGGATCCCTCGACCGGGACCACCTCCCAGACGTTCCCGTTCACGTCGTACAGCCCGTAGGGGTTCCTGCAATCGGGGAAGGTCCCGGTCGGGACGACGTGGAAGCAGTAGTACTGGTAGCCGCAGTTCTCGCTGGTGTTGCAGGGGGAGATGCCCTTCTCGGCGCACCATTCGTCGCAGAACGCGTCCACGCTGTTGCAGGTCTCGCGGTTCCAGGCATCGCCGAAGAAGTACGTCGTGTCCCCGGGACCGTTGCAGGCCTCGAACCATTCCTCCTTCGTGCAGATCCTCTTGCCGGCGGCCCGGCATCCCTCGGTAAACTCCGCGAGGGCCGCGAGGCTCATCGTGGAGACGTACCAGGGCAGCACCCCCGGACGGCTGGAGGCCACCGGCGACGCCCCCTCCGACCCCGCCGTGGCATCGGCCCGGCTGGCCTCGTAGCGATCAATGCAGACGGTTCTTCCCGATCCGATCGGCACGGGACGCATGTCGTCGGGGCACGGGGGAGGAGGCCCCGGGTCGGCCCCCGGGTCCGTCCCCGTCTCTCCCGGGGCGTCCCGGTGGTCGGGGATCTCCGCGTCCGGATCCGGCAAGGGGGAGTCGAGGTCCCCCGGCGAGGCATCCGCCGGTCCGGGGTCGCCCGGCCCCGGATCGGAGATGCCCGGGTCCGTCGCTCCCGGATCCGGAGGGAAGACGTCCCCTGCCCCCGGATCCTTCGCTCCGTCGTCGGTGGGCATGCACCCCCCTTCCTGCGGGGGATCGGAGGAAGGCGCCTCATCCGTCCCTTCGGGACCCCCATCGGCCGGCAACTCGCCCATGCCGTCCGGGGCATCCGCTTCCGGGCCCGGATCCGGAGTTCCCCCCGCTCCCAGGCAGCAGCGGAAGCCCAGGGCCGCCGGGGTCCAGGTCCGGGGAACGTAGTCGCAGCGGTGGAACGTCCGCGAGTCCGAGCAGTTGAAGGCCCCTCCCCGGACGCTGGTCCCGTCGCCCCCGAGGACGTGCTCCCAGACGTTCCCGTTCATGTCGAAGACGCCCCAGGGATTCGTGCATTCCGGGAAGGATCCCGTGGGCACCAGGTGGAACCTGCCGGGACCGAAGGTCTCGATCCCGTTGCAGATCCCTGGGTCGTAATCGTCGCCGTAGCCGTAGATGGTCCCCGAGGGACCCCGGCAGGCCGTCTCCCACTCGGCCGGCGTGCACAGGCGCTTCCCGGCGGCCTCGCAGGCGGCCTTGGCCACCGCGTTGTCCTTCGCGAGCCAGGGCAGCACCCCCGCCCGGGAGAAGGCCCTCGTCTCCTCCCGCCCGGCCGAGTCGGCCGTCGCGTCCGGCCGGGAGGCCTCGTACCGGTCCACACAGAAGGAGTCCGCGATCAGGGCCATGTCCTCGGGGCAATGCACCGAGGTCGGCGGCGGCTTCGGAAGGCACCGGTGGTCCGCGCACCGGAATCCCTCGCCGCAGTCCGCGTCGCGGACGCAGGCGAAGACGCAGGTCCCCGAGGCCCCGCAGACCCTTCCCCCGGAGCAGTCGCCGTCCTGGTAGCAGCGCTCCTTCACGCACCCCGCCGCCAGCGAAATCCCCGCGACGGCCAGCAGCAGGACCCCGGCGCGACCCGCCATCGATCTTCCCCCGCGACCCGGGAATGATACCGGTCGCCCCTTCCTTTGGCACGGCCCCGGCGGTCTGGGAATCCGCGGGTGATCCGCGGGTCGCGGTTCGCCGCCCGGGGTTTCCCCGCGCCACGGCCATCGACCGGACCCGGCTCCCCGGAAACCCGGAACGGGGGCCCGATCATTCCCGGTGAGGCGTCTTCGTGGAATCCGGCTCGCAGGCGGGACAGACGGCCCCTCCGTCCTTCGCCGGATGGATCCAGACATGGCGGCACCGGGCACAGAACCGGCTTCCCGAGGCCGGTTCGATCCCCTCGATCCGCAGGGCCTTTCCGCGCACCAGGGCATCGGCGACCTTGCGGCGCCCGGATTCCAGCAGCCGGGCGAAGGTCTGCCGGGAGACGCCCATCGACACGGCAGCCTGCTGCTGGTAGAGGCCCTCCAGGTCCGCCAGGCGCAGGGCCTCGAACTCGTCGAGTTCCAGGACGACCTCCTCCAGCCGCCCCATCGGGACCCCCCGGGGCTTGTAGTAGGTCGCCACGGGACCGCCGGCCACGCGGCGGGGATTCTTCGGCCTGGGCATCCGCCCCCCGTCCAGCAACCGCCTGCCGGGAAGGAATCTTGCCTCCGTTGCCCGTGGAGGTCCAGTGCTTCCTTCAGGCCGGTACCGGGATCGACCCGGGCTCCGGATGCGTCTCCTGCGGCGGTCTCCATCATTCCTCCCGGTCCCGGATCTTGACAGGTTTCTGGGCAAATGCCAATATCCTTCCGGCTTCGAGAGGGCCGGGAACTCTCGGCCCCCCTCCGGAGGCAAGGCGTTTACAGGGAGGCGAAGATGCCGAACCACGACGGGACGGGACCCCTGGGACAGGGGCCGGGAACGGGACGGGGAAGGGGACGTTGCGCCCACGGGGCCCGCGGGGCCCTTCCGGGGGCAGGAAGGCCAGGCAGCGGCCAGGGCCGTGGTCGCGGCTGGGGTTTCGGCCGGAACCGGCCGATCACCGACCGGGCGAACCCGGCCGACGGAACGGCCGCCACGTCTCCGGCTTCCACGGAGGAGGGAAGATGAGCGCTTCCAGGCTGATCGCGCTGCCGGTGGAGGAGGAACGGGGCCTGGACTCGGAGATCTGCCCCCATTTCGGACACGCCCCGGCCTTCGCGCTGGTGGAGGTGGAGGGGGATCGGATCGGAACCTGCTCCATCGTCGCGAACCCGATGGCGGAGCAGCACCAGCCGGGGATGCTGCCCCGGTTCGTCCAGAGCCTCGGGGCGAACGTGTTGCTGGCCGGGGGCATGGGCCCGAGGGCCGTCGACCTGCTGCGGCATTTCGGCATCGAGGTGGCGACCGGTGCCGAGGGCCGGGTCCGGGACGCGGTGACCGCCTTCCTGGCGGGACGCCTGTCGGGGACCTCTCCCTGCAACCACGGCCACCATGCCGGGGGCGGCTGCGGCGGACACGGACACCACGGCCATTCGGAACGGCACGGGGAATGAATCCGGCGATTCCATCCTACCCGCACCCGCCCTTCGCGGCGACCTTGCGCTGGAGCCGGACCTTCTTCGGGTAGGCTCCCGGCTGGCCGTGGGCCTCCCCGTGGGCGGCGGCATGGGTCCAGCCCGTGGCCCCCTCCTCCAGGGCGCAGGCCGGCAGCCGGTCCTTCCGGGGCACCTCGGGATGGGCCGAGGGAATCCCCTCCCCGACCGCCGCCGCGAAGCGCCATCGCATCGCCTCGTCGGCCGCGGGTCCCTCGACGCGGCTCGCTAGGCAGGACGGGGGCGGATGGCGCTCGAGCCAGCGGTTGATTCCGCCCTCGAGGATGTAGAGGTTCAGGACCCCCTGGGCCCGGAGGTCCTTCCAGGCCTTCGTGGCCAGCGTCTCGTCGTTCGAAACGACGAAGACGATGGTGCGGTCGTCGGCGGCCAGCAGGGGCTTCACGAAGTCCGGGTCCCGGGCGTCGGCCGGGTCCATGCGACGCGACCCGGCGAGGTGGAAGAGGTTGAAATCCGACTCGCTGCGAACCTCCAGGACCTGGACCCGCAGGGAGAGGTCCTTCTTCAGGTCCACCAGTTCGGCCGGGTCCACATAGACCTCCCGCTGTTCCAGTTGCCGCTCTCCCTCGGAGGCGATGAAGCGCCACCGGTCCTCGACGGTGGGCTGCCCCAGGACGGCCGTCAGCACCGAGAGCCCGACCAGCCCGCCGGCCAGGACGTGCAGCACCCGGTTCCTGGGCACGAGGGGGATGTCCTTCCAGGCCTTGCCCTGGCCGAAGAAGGCTTCGGACACCTCGGCCCCCCAGAACATCGCCAGGGCCATCAGGATCAGCAGGACCAGGACCACGCCGTAGGGCAGGCCCAGCCACTCGGGGATCGTGAAGCGGCCGTAGAAGGTGGAATGAAAGAACGGCTCGAACCAGGCCACCGTCTCCCCGAAGGCGAACACCCCCAGGAACACCCCCAGCACGAAGAAGATGCCGTCGATCTTCAGCGTCGAGGCCGCCACCAGCGAGGTCCCCGGGCAGAAGCCCCCCAGGATGAACCCGACGCCCATGATCAGGCCGCCGACGATCCCCGGGGCCAGGTAGGTCGGGTTCACCCAGACCTTCTGGAAGTCCAGCAGGCCCAGGGCCGAGGACAGGAAGATCAGCACCGCGGCGACCACGATGGCGGTGAACATCACCTTCAGGACCGTCATTTCCCGCAGGTAGAACTGGGCAGCCAGTTTCCGGGAATCGCCGAAGCCGGACATCTCCAGCACGGCGCCGAAGCCCATGCCGATGGCCAGGAACACCAGGTCGTAGCCCAGCGTGCCGGCGATCGAGGACAGCGGGAGGGGAGCCATCATGTCGACCTCCTCAGTTCCACAGGCGGCGGACGAACCACGCCAGGGCGTAGCCGCCGGCGAACACCGCGAACATGAACGCGAAACTCCCAACCGACAGCACCGCCCCGCCGCTCAGGGCCTGGCCGGAGGTGCACCCCCGGGCCAGGCGGGCCCCGTATCCCATGATCGCGCCACCCAGCAGCGCGAGGGCCCACCGGGCCCCTCGGGACAGGTTCGGGCCGCCCCGGGTCTCCGGCCGGAACCGGCGGTTCGCGATGCCCGAGACCATGCCGCCCAGGAAGGTGCCCAGCAGCATGAAGACGCCCGGGTGGTTCAGGGCGTTCCGGGCTCCCCCGCCGATCTCGGCGAAGTAGGCCATCCGGTCCACGTGTTCCGGCGCCAGCCACTTCAGGATGGCCACCTGGACATGGGTGATGGCGCCCGAGGCGCCGAGGCCGTTCCCGGTGACGTAGAAGGACAGGAAGAGCACGATGCCCAGCAGCGTGCCCCCCAGGTAGGGATTCAGGTAGGGCCGGGGTTCCCGCCGTGTCATGGCACACCTCCTTCCGAGCCTGCCTTCTCGTCGTCGATCTCCTCCCAGCCGGTCACCATCGCGGCGATGTTCGATCCCACGGTCCGCCCGGTGGTCGTCAGGTACACGTGCAGGACCACGAACGCCAGGAACAGCCAGGATCCCAGGTCGTGCAGCGGCGCCACCAGGCGCAGGCCGCCGATCGAGGCCGCGAAGTCGGGCCAGCGGGAGACGCTCCAGATCAGGATGCCGGTGACCACCTGGAAGGGGAACAGGATGTTCAGCAGGGCGAGGTAGGTCACCTGCTGGAGCGGGTTCAGTTTCCGTTCCCGGGATTTCGGCGTCGGGTGCGGCTGCCCCAGGAAGATCCCCCGCAGGTAGTACCGGGCCTGGGCGGTCATCGCCCCGACCAGGTCCTCCCGGGGGGGCAGGAACTGGCGGATCGCCGCGCTGGCCAGGTGGTAGAACAGCGACAGGAACGCGTTGACCACCATCACCACCGCGAAGAAGTTGTGGACCTTCACCGCGACGGGCAGCCCGAACAGGACGAAGCGGTCCCCGAAGTGGATCTCGAAGCCCGTCAGGAGCAGCGCCAGGATGCTGAAGGCCATCAGCCAGTGCCAGATCCGCTCGTAGGTCGAGTAGAGATAGACGACCCGGCCCGGAGCCCCGTGGCTCTTCGTTCCCCGGCGGCTGGCGAGGATTCGCAGTCCGCCATGGATCGCGACCCCGAACACGACGATCGCGAACAGGACCAGGCCCAGCCGGTCGGGTAGGGAGACCCTCGAGTGGCCGAAGACGTAGAGGGATGCCGAGGCCGCCCGGTGCAGGACCAGGCCTCCGTCGGCTGTGGCCCGGACCGTGCCGTCCAGGGACACCGAGCCGGCATCGGGGATCCCGGGAACCACGCCGCCGGGAACGGACGACGCCAGGGGAATCGGGACGTCGAGGACCGAGGAGGCGCCGTGGCAGTTGCCGCAGTCCCGCCGCACCTGGGCCCCCGACAGGACTCCGTGGGACACCGGGCGCGGCAGGATCTCGGCCCGGATCTGCGGGTCCGGGACGCCCGCCGCGGCCAGCCGGGAGGCCACCACCGCAACCTTCGCCGGCGTGTCCAGCCGGACCTCGGACGGGTCCAACCGGCCGTCCCCGTTCCCGTCCAGTGCCCGGATCACCGCGGAGTCATAGCGGTCCCCGTCCAGCCAGGCCGCCCGGACCAGGGGTGCCGGGACCTCCTCGCCGGTGCTCCCCGACACCCAGAACCACCGCGTGACCAGGTTGAACGGCGCCAGCCTCCCTCCTTCCACCGGGTCGGTGCGCTCCAGCAGGAAGGGCTGGTATCCCTCCGAGAAGGCGGCGTTCAGGGACTCCCCGGGCCCGGGACGCACGCCCCGGTACTCCACCCGGGGCCCGCCGCCGGGAAGGACCACCGTCGCGTCCACCGCCTGGGCCGCCGGTCCCCGCATCGCGGGGACATGGCAGGACCGGCAGTCCAGGACCGCCAGGTGCCGATCCTTGTAGGGGAGGAAGTGGTGGGCCTTTCCGGGGTCGTGGCAGGACCGGCAGGAGGCCGTGACCAGTTCGTGGTCCGGGCGCTTCAGGTACTGGGACCAGGGAATCCGGCGAGGATCGTTGACCAGGAAGTCCAGCACCGTCTGCTTCACGCCGGATTTCGCGGGGTTGTTCCGCGAGAAGTGGCAGGACGTGCAGCCGACCAGCCGCCGGGCATGGACGTCCCACGGGAACTCCAGGGTTTCCCGACCCGCCAGGTTGATCCAGGATTTCGAGAGGTCCTGGGGGGACCAGACCGCCCCCGTGTCGCGGGTCATCGCGTAGGTCCGGGGCGGTGCCGGGGCCTCGAAATCGTCCGGGATGGCCAGGGGGCCAGGGTCCAGGTGCACGATCCCGTGACACCGGGCGCAGTTCCGGTCGGTCGGCGCGAAGATGCGGATCGCCTCGCGGCGCAACATCCCCTGATCGTCGAAGGCTTCCGGGGCCGTGGGCAGCCGATCCCCCTCGTAGTGGCAGTCGAGGCAGGTCGCCTCCCGGCCGTTCCTCCGGTGCGGGTTGTGGGAGTCGATGAAGGCCGCGTCGTGGCAGGCCCCGCAGGTCCGGTCCGGGGAGGCCTCGGCCCCGGAAACCCGCACCGGTTGCCCGGCGGCGTCGAGGACCGGGAAGGGGGGATGCATCTCGTTGGGCGCCGTCCCTGCCAAACCGGGCATCGCGACGAGAGCGGATCCCAGCAGGAACAGCCGTGGGATCATGCGTTTCATCGGCGGCCTCCCGTCTCCATCGGGTCCCCCTCGTACCCCAGCGCCTTCCAGTCCATGCGCGATCGCTCCCCGTGACAGTCATCGCAGCGCAGCGCCTGGTCCTTCGGCGCGACCATGTGCGACAAGGGCCAGTACATCGCCGTCCGGGTCCACCCGTACTCGCCGCTGTACTCGATCCCCGCGATCTTCGCCCCCAGGCGGATCGCCTTGTCCCAGTCGAAGTCGTGCCAGAAGCCTCCCTCCCCGCCTGTGACCGGGGGCAGCAGCACCAGGCGCTTCGCGTCGTACTGCTGGATCGCCCGGTGCACCTTGAAGGGCCAGATCTTCGCGGTCCGGTCCCGGATGTCCCCCCGGGGCCGGTTGATGTCCGTGACGGTCGCGGGGTCCACCGGGTCCCCGAGCAGGTAGCGTTCCACGGTCCGGTTGAACCAGGCGTATTCCGGCACCACGTCCTGGTCGTACAAAAACTCCCCCTTGATCCGCAGGTAGCGGTGGGGGTCGTCCTGGCGATCGGGATCGCCGGCCTTGCTCCAGTCCCAGAAGACCTTCGTCGGGAGCCGCCGGGCGTAGGTGGGGATGTGGCAGGTCTGGCAGGCCACGGCGTCCAGGTGGGCGTCCAGCCGCCGGTCCCGGTGCGGCGGTTCCCGGTGGCAGTCCTCGCAGGCAACGCCGTGGTCCCCCTCGACGCTGACCGAGAAGGCGCGCCCCCGGATGTCGTGGGCCCGGGTCTCGTGGCAGTCGATGCACAGGAAGCCCAGGCGCCCCATGTGGACGTCGTCCTGTTCCGTGGGGTTCTCGAGGCTCGAATCGAGGTCCCCGTGCTTGACGCCCTGGCCCCCGCCGCCGTAACTGTGGCACACGGAGCAGTTCTCCCGGCCCGGCGTGCCGACGGACCGGGCCGCGGCCTGGAGGTCCACCTGGGGGCCCGGCATGCCCGCGTCCCCCTTCACGTAGGTGCCCGATCGCTCGTGGCAGACCAGGCAGTCCACGTTCTCGGCCCGGTCGAAGTCGAACGAATCGTCCTTCCACCCGTAGCCGGCATGGCACTTGGTGCAGGACGCCCAGTTCCCCTGGATCGAGATGCAGAAGTTGTTCAGGAGGTTCTTCTTCCCGATCCGCATCTTGCCCTGGTGGCCAGGCACCTCGACCTCCCCGCCGAGCCACTGCCAGTGGGCGGTCTTCATCAGGTCCCGGGCGGCCTCTGGGTGGCACCGCAGGCAGGATCGGGTCACGTCCTGCGGCGAGGCGACGGGGTCCGGGAAGAAGGGCCCGTGGTCCACGTGGGGGCGCACCGCCTTCCGGAACACGACGCCCCCGGGCTTCTCCGGCGCCGGTTCCCGGGTCGTTCCCGCGACGTAGAACGCGGCCGCCACCGCGACCGCGACCACCACCGCCAGCCAGGCGGCTGCCGTTCGAGTCTTCATCCTGCCTCCCCCGCCGGGTCCGATGCGGCCGGCTTCCCCTCTCCCGAGATGCACCGGAGCACGTCCCGGACGCGCGCCTCATTGAGCCGGTACCAGGCGAACCCCTGGGCGCGGCGGACCTCCACCAGGCCGTTCATCCTCAGGATGCTCAGCTGGTTCGACACGACCGCCTGGGAGACCCCGAGGCACTCGGTGATCCGGGTGACGTTGGCCTCGCCCTGGCGGAGCAGCGAGAGCACCCGCAGGCGCACCGGGTGCCCGATGGCCCGCATCAGGCTGGCCATCCGCTCCGCCTGCTCGACTTCCAGCACCCCCGGTGCGCCCATCCGTCCCTCCCTGGATGACCCCGCCGGTCCCCTCGGTCCCGGCCTCTACGGGGGCGGAATATAGCAGATGTTGCGGAAACAGGATATCCAAAATTTCCGATATCCGGATGTCGTCCTTTGCCCCCCTGGACGCCGTCACCGGAACTCCCCGGCGATGGTAGGATTCCCCGGGAGGTGCCCCATGCAACGTCGGATCCTGTTCGTGCTGTTCGCCGAGGACGGCTGCCGCCAGGCCCACGCCCTGCGGTACGCGATGACCCTCCACCGGGACGGCCACGAGGTCCGGCTGATCCTCGAGGGGCCGGCGACGGGACTACTGGCCCGGCTGGAGGATCCCGGGGACGCGGTGTCCTCGATGGTGCTGGAGGCCCAGGCCTCGGGCATCCTGGCCGGGGCCTGCCGCCGGGCCGCGGGAGGCTGCGGATCCGACGGGGACAGCGGTCCGGCGGTCGCCGCGGCCCGATCGCGCGGCATCGGCCTGCTGGAGGGGATGGACGGCCACGCCGACATCGGGCCCTACATCCGGGACGGGTTCGAGATCGTGGTCCTTTGAATTGCTGACGCGGCGAGGAGGGAGGAATGACGGTCACTTCCACCAGGACAGAGCGGATGCGACTGCGGACCGTGTCGTTGCTGGCCGTTTCAACGCTGGCATCGGCCACGGCATGGGCCCAGCCGGGCGGCAGGCTGGAAGTCGGGATCGCCGGAATGCTGGGAGTCGGCGACGAGGGCAAGGTCGACAGCCGGCAGCTGGGCTCCCAGGACGGGGACCTCGATCCCACGGGCGGCTTCGGGATTCACGCCCTCTACGAAGTGCTGACGTTCCTCGGAAGCGGCGGCCTGGACGTGGGAGGACGGGTCGCCGTGCTGTGGTGGCAGGCGGAGGATGACATCCCGGCGGGCGTTCCCGTCGCAGACCACGGCACCCTGGTGGACCTTTCCGCGATGGCGAGACCGCGAATTCGCCTTCTGGACGACCGTCTGGAGGTGTTCCTGAAAATGCCGGTCGGGCTCACGATCTCGGTGCTGGAGAAACTGCCAGGCGTCACGAAGGGCCGGACCGGCACCGGGGTGAACTTCGGGCTCCTTCCGGGGGTTTCCTGGACCTTCGAGCGGCACTGGGTTCTGTTCCTGGACGTCGGCTACGCGCTGCACTGGATGCGGCACAAGGGGGAATTCCAGCCTTCGGGGGTGGTGCCCGGCCTGCCGTGGACGACCGGCAAGGTGTCGGATACCCAGACCTACCTGGCCCACGAGTTCGCGATGAACCTCGGACTCGCCTACCGTTTCTAGCCGGACGGTTCCGGCCCCCTTGTTCATCGGAACCTTTCCGATCATTCACTGGAACGGCGCGGCACTCGACGACCGCCCTCCGGTTCCGCTACAGTCGGGCCGGTCGGAAACCCGCGGGCGGTCCATGCGCGTGCTGGTCGTCTCGAACCTCTATCCCCCCCACTACCTGGGCGGCTACGAACTGCTCTGCGGCCAGGTCTGCGAAGGACTCCGGGCCAGGGGACACGAGGTGACGGTGCTGACGAGCCGCCATGGCGTCGAACCGGGATCCCCCCCGGAGCCCGGCATCCACCGGGCGCTCGAACTGGTGTCGCCCTTCCACGAGCCCGCCGTGATGGCCCGCAGGGTCCGGATGCGCGTCGGGCGGGCCAACGAATCCGTCGCCCGGGACCTGATGCTCCGCCTTCGTCCCGACCTGGTCTTCATCTGGAGCCAGTTGCGGATCACCCTCGGCGCCGCCCGGGCAGCCAACCGGATGGGTCTCGCGACCGCCTTCACGTTCAACGACGAGCACCCGCTGATCTTCGTCCCCCGGCGGCCTTCCTGGCGAATCCGGCGCATCACCGGGGCCCTGCTGGACGCAACCCTCTACCGGGAACTGTTCCTGCACCACCTGGACCTGTCCCACGTGACCTGCATCTCGAGGCACCTGCTGGACCGCCTGGTGGCCGGTGGACTCCCGGTCGGCCACGCCCGGGTCATCCACCAGAGCATCGCCCTGGAAGACTTCCCGCCCCGCCCGGACCCGGGATCCCTGCAGGACCCGCCTCGCCTGCTCTTCGTCGGCCAGTTGCTCCACTACAAGGGCGTGCACCTCCTGCTCGAGGCGGTGCGGAGGCTGGTCGCCCAGGGCCTGGAGGTCCGGCTGACCCTGGCCGGAAGCGGCGACGAGGGCTACGAGCAGCGCCTGCGAAACGAGGCCCGGCCCCTGGGAGACCGGGTGACCTTCCTGGGCAGGGTGCCCCGGGAAGACCTCCCGGCGATCTACCGGGCCCACGACCTGTTCCTGTTCCCGTCCACGGCCGTGGAGGGGTTCGGCCTGACCTTCCTGGAGGCGATGGCCTCGGGGATCCCGGTCGTGGCCACCGATTCGGGAGGTCACGGCGAGGTGATCCGCCACGACATCAACGCCCACGTCTTCCCCGAGGGGGACGGGGAGGCCCTCGCGGCGGGGATCCGGCGGCTCCTGGACGACGCGGAACTGCGGCGCCGCCTGGCCCGCCAGGCCCTCCAGGAGGTCCGGCGGCGGTTCCATTTCGACCGCTACCTGGACGAGATCGAGGATTTCCTGGAGGAAGCGGCCCGCCAGGGGCCCCGGAGGTCCCGTTGAAGCAAACGACGCCGGTCCGCCTGCTGGTCCACGCCGACGACCTGGGGATGAGCCCCCGGGTCAACGACGCGATCTTCCAGGCCATGGAGGCCGGGCGGGTCACCTCGGCGTCGATCCTGGCCAACGGCCCCGCCGTCGAGGACGCGGTCGCCCGGTCGTCGGCCTTTCCCCATGCATCCTTCGGGGTCCACCTGAACCTGACCGAGTTTTCGCCGCTGACCCGATCGCCGGCCCTCGGGTTCCTGACCGGTGCCGACGGCGCCTTCGCCGGGCGGCGGGACCTCCTCTGCCGCTTCGCGACCGTGCACCGGCCCGAGGTCTTCCGGGCCCTGGTCGCCGAGTGGGTCGCCCAGGTGGACCGGATCCGGCAGTACGGGGTCCCGATCTCGCACCTCGACTCCCACAACCACGCCCATCTGGTCGTGCAGATGGTGTGGGTCCTGAAGGCCGTACAGGCCCGGACCGGGATCCGTCGGATCCGCCCGGCGATGGACCTCTTCGACGGCCGGAGGTATGCGGCCGACCGGGTGACCCGGGCCAAGCGGCGCATTCAGAACGCCGTGCTGCGCTGCCTGCCGGAGACCCGGACGCCGGACCACTTCACGAGCCTCGCGGCCTTCGTGGACCCAGTGGCCCACGGAGGCGTTCATCCTGGGGAGTCGGTCGAGGTGATGGTCCACCCGGGACATCCGGCCTGTTCGGAGGAGAACGCGCTGCTGGCAACACCCTGGGAACAGACGCTCCCGTGGCCCGTGCGCCGGATCTGCTACCGGGACCTCTGACGGCGGCCATCCTCGGGACAACGCCCGGAAATCCAGCCGCAACCGGCATTCCCGGCCCCGAAACCCCGCACATTCCCGCCGGATCCGCCACGGTCGCCCACCAGGCCGCCCCCCGTTCCCGCCCGGCAGGTACACCGTCCTCCCGGCGCGGGCCCGCCGTTGACCGCCCCCGGGAACCGTGGTAGGCGAAGGCCTTCGTCGTCCCCTGGGATGGCGATCCCCTGCACGAGGGACCCGAACATGCATCGTTCTTGTTGGAATGCGATCTTGCTGGCCTCCGCGCTGTCCAGTCCCTGGGTCCTGGCCTGCAACGGAGGTTCGGGCGGAAACGACCCGTCAACCGGCACCGACACGGGCGTCGAGGCGATCGGGGACGTCCCACAGGCCGTGGACAACCTCTCCGACGCATCGGGCGACACCGTCCCCGCGTGCCTGGACCAGTGCTCCCAGGAGGGGATCACCACCTGCCTGTCGGAAGGGGTCTCCACCTGCGCCGACGTGGACAGCGACGGGTGCCTGGAGTGGTCCCTGCCGGTGGCCTGCCCCCCGGGAAAGACCTGCCAGGACGGCCAGTGCACGGCTTCCTGCCCCGCAGCCCCCTGCAGCCTGATCGGGGCCCACCGCTGTCAGCCCGGGTCCACCCGGACCATCGAGGAGTGCAACGACTTCGACCGGGACGGATGCCTGGAATGGGGCAACCCGGTGGACTGCGAGGGAGGCCTCGTCTGCGCCGGGGGATTCTGCGCCTCCTCGTGCTCCAACGGGTGCACCACCATCGGCGCTCGGAAGTGCGACCTGAACCGGGTCGTCGTCTGCGGGGACTACAACTCCGACGGGTGCCTGGAGTGGGGTGACGCCAGCGACTGTTCTCCCCAGGTCTGCGCGAACGGGTACTGTGCGGCCGCCTGCCAGAACGAGTGCACGACCCCCGAGGCCCGGTCCTGCGACGGGAACGGGTTCAAGGTCTGCGGCAACTTCGATGGCGACCCCTGCCTCGAATGGGGCACCGTCCAGTCCTGCGGACCCGGACAGACCTGCAGCGCCGGATACTGCGGCGACAACTGCCAGGACGAGTGCACGGTCGCCCATGCCCGGCGGTGCGACGAGTCCCTGTCGGTCGTGACCTGCGGGGATTTCGACGACGACCCCTGCCTGGAGTGGAGCAGTCCCGTCCCCTGCGAGGAGGGCCTGGTCTGTGCCGGCGGCTTCTGCGAGAACCGGTGCCAGAGCCAGTGCACGGTCGCCAAGGCCCGCCAGTGCAACGAGGCCGGCCTGGTGGTCGTCTGCGACGACTACAATGGCGACGGATGCCTCGAGTGGGGTTCCGGCATCGCCTGCGAGTCCCCGCTGGTCTGCGACCAGGGCAACTGCCGGCTGGCCTGCACGGACGAGTGCGCGGTGAAGTTCGGCCGGCGGTGCACCCCGGGCATGACGAACCGGTTCGAGGTCTGTGACGAGTACGACGGCGACGGCTGCCTGGAATGGGGCACCCCCCAGGCCTGCGAGGGATCCCTGGTGTGCAGCGGCTCCGGGGACTGCACGGTTTCCTGCCAGAGCGAGTGCGCGGTGGCGGACGCCCGGAAGTGCGAGGGCGAAGCCGTGCGACAGTGCGACGACTACAACGGCGACTCGTGCCTGGAATGGGGCACCGCCGTCCCCTGCGAGATCTGGGAGCGCTGCCAGGACGGCCGTTGCCTCCAGAAGGATCCCCCCGCGCAGGTGGTCATCGCGGAGGTCCTGTTCGACAGCACCGGATTCCCGGACCTCGACACCTTCGTGGAACTGGCCGGACCCGCGGGGACCGATCTGACGGGTTGGGTGCTGGCGGGTGTGAACGGGGCCGACGGGAAGGACTACTCCTCGGCCAGGTTCGTGCTGGCCGGGCAGATCCCTTCGGACGGGCGATTCGTGCTGGCCCACCCGGACGCCAATCCCCAGATCCGGGCCGAGACGGACCAGTGGATGAAGGCCTCCGACGACATCCAGAACGGGCCCGACAGCCTGCAACTGCGCTACGGCACGCGGGTCGTGGACGCCGTCGGCTACGGCACCTTCCCGAACCCGGCCTACTTCGCCGGCGAGGGGAACCCCGCCCCGCGCCCGCCGGAAAACCAGAGCCTGGGCCGGGATGCCCAGGACACGGACACCGACGACAACGCCCGGGACTTCGTCATCCATTCCCGGCCGACCCCGGGCGCCCGGAACGTCACGGTCAACGAACCGCCCTCGGCGTCCTTGTCGTGCACGGGTTCGGTCGTCGCGGGGCAGCCGGCCACCCTGGACGCCTCGGCCTCCTTCGACAGCGACGGGACGATCGTCACCTACGCCTTCCAGTTCGGGGACGGGGAGTCGATCAGCGGCGCCTCGGCCATCGTGACCCACGCCTATGCCTCTCCTGGGAGCCGGACCGTGACGGTCACGGTGACCGACAACGGAGGGGCCACGGCCCAGGCGACCTGCCAGGTCGTGGTCACCGACGACAAGGCACCGGAGGCGGTCATCATCCGGCCCGCCGATGACACCCAGGTGACCCAGGGTCTCACGGTGAACGTGCTGGCCGATGCGACCCCCGCTCCCGGCCGGACCATCGCGTCGGTTCTGTTGCTGGTGGACGGCACGCCCTGGGGAACGCCGGACGACGCCCCGCCCTACGAATTCACGTACACCGTGCCCCAGTCCCAGCCGAAGGACAGCACCGTGGTGCTGGTGGCACAGGCCCAGGACAGCCAGGGCAGCGCGGGCGTGTCGGCCCCGGTTCGCCTGCGGGTGCGCAACGACCCCCCGGTGCCCCGGTTCACCGCCGTGGTGACCGGGGCCCTCGAGGTCACCGTGGATGCCAGCGCCAGCACCGACACCGAAACGCCGAGCGCCGACCTGGAGGTCCGCTGGGACTTCCAGAACGACGGGACCTGGGACACTTCCTGGTCCGCCGGAAAGGTCGCCACCTTCACTTACCCCTCGGACGGGACCTACACCGTCCGGATGGAGGTCCGGGACGGGATCGGGCAGGTGGCCTCCCTGACCCGGGAAGTGACGCTGTCCTCGATCCAGTACGTGAGCGGCACCGTCACCACGACGACCTGGACGGGGACCATCGTGATCACCGGCGACGTGGTGGTTCCGGCGGGCAACACGCTGACCGTCGCCGAGGGGACCTCGGTGCTGTTCGTCCACATCGACCAGAACAGCGACGGCGTGGGGGACTACGACATCGTCGTGAACGGCACGCTGGACGTGAACGGCACCCAGGCGAAACCGGTCCTGTTCACCTCCTACGGCAGCGATCACCGGCACCCGAAAGCCTGGAACATGCTGCGCCTCGCAGGCGCCGGGAGCACGCTCGACTGGGCGGTCATCGAGTATGCGGACACGGGCCTGGACATCCGCAACGACGCCAGGATCGAGGACACGGTGGTCCGCCTGTGCCACCGGGGGATCTCGGTCAGCGCGTCGGGTTCCACCACCCCCTGGACCCGCACGACCCTGACCCGCAACGCCGACAACGGCATCACGCTGTCCTCGGGCACCGTGGAGGCCACGTCCCTGACCCTGTCCGAGAACGGCGGGCGGGGGGCATACGTCACGGGAGGGACCCTGAACCTCTCGGGGTCCGTGGTGACCGCCGGGGGCATGGCGGGCCTCGAGTGGTTCGGCGGCGGCGGCGGGCTGGTGACCCGCAACGTGATCTCCGGCAACGCCCTGGAGGGGGTCCGGGTCACGACGAACGGGAGCAGCGACCCGACGCCGGTCATCCAGTTCAACAACATCCTGGGAAACGCGCTGCTCCGGGGGCGGGTCGCCGGGTCGCCCGGGATCTCGGTGTCGACCACCGCCGGCGACTACGGCACCTTCTCCTCCGCCCCCTGGTCCACTCCGGGAGGCGAGGAGATCCAGTTCGTGCTGGTCTCCTACACCGAGAACGACTCCTCCTCGAACTACGTCTCGGGCTCCGTGAAGAAGAACGACCAGAACGGGGCGACCCTGTGGACCTCGGGCTCGGCCACCACCACCTGGGCGGATCTCCGGGGGCAGGGGGCCTCTCGGATCGTCGCCACCGTGGCCGACTACCAGTCCTCCTCCTACTACGGCGCGCTGACCGTCCAGCGGGCCTTGTGGGAGCAGGCCGGGGCGGTCCGGGAGGGGTCCTTCGCGACCCGCGCGGAAACGATCGACGCCCGGCACAACTACTGGGGCGCCTTCCCCCGGGTCCTGGACGTGCTCACCCTCGGCACCCCCACCTCCGTGAACCTCGAGGGATTCACGGGCGTCCCCTTCGACGCGACCTGGACCAAGGGGCCCTACCTGGGCGGCGAGACGCTGACCACCGCACAGTCCTGGAGCGGCGACGTCTTCGTCACGGGGAACCTCGTGGTGCAGGGAGTTCCCGTGACGCTGGCGGCAGGCACGCGGGTGCTCTTCGCCCCGGTGGACCAGGACGGCAACGGCGTAGGGGACTACACGCTCCGTATGACGAACTGCACGCTGAACGTCCAGGGCCAGAACGGAAACCCGGTGACCTTCTCCTCGGCCGGTGGGGACGTGCGCAAGGCCTACCAGGAGACCCGGCTCGACGGCACCGGCACCAGCACCATCGCCTGGGCCGTCTTCGAGAACGGCAGCACCGGCCTGCGCCTCGAGACCGGCAGCCACACCCTGGCCGATGTGACCCTCCGCAACAACTTCCAGCAGGGCCTCCGCGTGCGGTCCAACGGGGCCTCCGACCAGGCGACCCTGACCCGGGTGGAGGCCACGGGCAACAACCGGGGCATCGTGGTCGAGTCGGCCCGCAACGTGTCGCTGGCACAGGCGAACCTGCACCACAACAGCAGCGACGGCCTCTCGGTCACCGGCAGCACGTCGATCATCTCCGTCTCCCGCAGCACCTTCGCCCACAACGGCGGAAGCGGCCTGTACCTCGCGAAGGGAACCGCCACCGCCATCGAGGACAGCACCTTCTCGAACAACACCCAGCACGGCCTCTACCTCCAGGGGGCGACGGCGCCGATCGACTACTGC
>JAGOKF010000083.1 GCA_017994695.1 Myxococcota bacterium
GGCGGCCCGGCAGATCGCCCTGATCTGGTCCCCCCGGAGCAACATCGACCTCTACGGCCGGACCGCCGCAGTGACGACGTACGCGCGGCTGGGCGTCCTGATCGGGCTGGGCAGCGACTGGACCGCGTCGGGCAGCGTCCACATCCTCCGCGAACTCGCCTGCGCGGACCTCTACAACCAAAACAACCTGGGCGGCTTCTTCAGCGACCGGGACCTGCTGGACATGGCCCTGGAAAACAACGCCCGGGCCTTCGCCCTGGACGACTTCATCGGCCTGCTGGCGGCCGGCCGGCAGGCGGACCTCGCCCTCTGGGACGCCTCGGTCCACCGGCGGGAGCGGGCGGTGCTGGACGCCTCCCCGGCCGACGTGGTGCTGGTGACCCGGGCCGGCAAGGCCCTCCACGGGGACGCGGCGCTGGTCGCCTCGCTGACGGGCGACGATGCCGGTTGCGAGGTGCTGGACGCCTGCGGCCGGACGAAGAGGATCTGCGCCCGGAGGGAGACCGGCAAGACCTTCGCGGAAATCCAGGCGACCGTCGCCTACCCGCTGCTGTTCTGCGGCATTCCGACCCAGGAGCCGTCCTGCGTTCCCGCCCGGGCCGTGGACGGCTACGACGGCATTCCCAAGGCGGGGGACCGGGACGGGGACGGCGTGCCCGACGGACTCGATTCCTGCCCGAACGTCTTCGATCCCCCGAACCCCCTGGACGACGGCCGGCAACCGGACTGGGACGGGGACGGGGTCGGCGACGCCTGCGACCCCTGCCCCCTCGATGCCCTGCTGGAGGACTGCCGCTCCCCGAACCCCGACGACCTGGACCAGGACGGCATCCGGGACGAGGCCGACCTCTGCCCGATGATCCCCGATGACGGAGCCGACCGGGACGGCGACGGGATCGGCGACGCCTGCGACCCCTGTCCCGACGCGCCCAATCCGGGCAACCAGTCCTGCCCTGCCACCATTCCCCAGATCAAGACCGGCATCGTCCCCGTCGGCAGTGCCGTGCGGATCTCCGACGTGCTGGTGACCGGCGTGGGACCCGCCGGAGGGTCCCCGGTGGGCTTCTTCGTGCAGCAGGTCCCGGGGCCCCAGGAGGCGGCCGGTCTCTACTGCTACACCGGCGCGTCGTTCTCCCCGTTCCCCCGCGTCGGGGACCGGGTGGACGTGGACGGCACGGTGACCCTCTACTACGGCCAGATCCAGTTGTCCCGGATCTCGTCGGTCACGATCCGGAGCCGGGACAATCCCCCTCCCGAACCCGTCGTGTCAGCCCCGGGGGACGTGGCCACGGGCGGTTCCCGGGCCGCCGCGCTGGAGGGAATGGTGGTCGAGGTCCGGGACGTCGAGGTCACCAACGCCTCCCCGCCCCCCGCGTCGGGGGACACGGCCCCCACCTACGAATTCGAGGTGACGGGAGGCCTGCGAATCAACGACTTCCTCTACCGGACGCCGGACTTCCCCGTCCTGGGCGACGGCTTCTCCCGGATCCGGGGAGTGGTCCGCTACGCCAACAACCTGTCCAGGCTGGAGCCCCGGTCTGAGGACGACCTGGTGCGGGTCTCCGGCGCCCCCACCCTGGCCTCCTTGGAGCCGGAACTCTCGTTCGCCCTGGCCGGAGACCCCGAGGGGCCGACGATGCCTCCGTTGCGCCTGTCCCTGCGGCGCCCGGCCGCGGAGGACACGCCCGTCGCGGTCGCCTCCTCGGACCCCTCCCTGGTCCTCGTCCCGGGAAACCAGGTGGTCATCCCGGCCGGCCAGGTCTCCGTGGAGGTCCCGGTGATCGCCTTCGACGGAAGCGAGGTCCCGGTGGTGCTCACGGCGACCCTGAACGAGGTCTCCAGGACCGCCGAGGTGCGGGCCGTGAGCCCCGAGGAAGTCCCTGTGGTCTCCACCGTGGTTCCGAATCCCGTGGAGACATCCCAGGGAGGAAGGACGTCCATCGAGGTCACCCTGGACATTCCCCATTACGGTGCCGGGCCTCTGACCGTCCCCCTGGCCATCGATCCCGCGGAGATCGCGGAGGTTCCCCCTGCCCTGGAGATCCCCTCCCGGAGCCGTACGGGGACCTTCGTCCTCCGGGGCGTCCAGTCAGGGACGGCGATCCTGACGGTGGGTGACGGTCCCGATGCCCTCCTGGTGCCCGTGACCGTCTCCGATGCCCCGCCCCGGGTGCTGCTGGCCGAGGTCTTCTACGATCCTGCCGGCACCGACGACCAGTTGGAATGGGTCCGGCTCTACAACGACGGGTCCGTCCCGGTGGACCTGACCGGGTGGTCCCTGGCCTGGGGAGGCACGTCCTGGACCTACGGGAAGATGGATCTTTCGGGCACGATCCCCCCCCGGTCCTGTTTCGTGGTCGGAGGGCCGCAATCCACGGCCGCCAACTTCTCCCCCGTCCTGGACCTGTCCCAGGACTTCAACCCGGACATCCAGAACTCCGGGACCACGGCCGACGGCGTCGCCCTGTTCCAGATGCCCGCCTCCCAGGTCCAGGGGAACAGCGTCCCGAAGGATGCCGTGATCTACGGCGGCGCCAACACCAGCAACCTGATCGATGAAACGGGCCAGGCCAATCCGCCGGACGTGGCGAACTCCGGCAGCGCCAGGTCCATCCGGCGCAAGGCCGACGGCACCTGGGAGGTGGCGTCCACTCCCACCCCGAACGCCTGCACCCCCATCGTCCTCCCCTGAAACCCTTCCCCGGGTCCCGGCGCCCTTCCGAGGCCAGGATTTCCGCGGCCCTGTTTGCCACAATCGCCCGGGTCCGTAGAATAGCGGAGCGGATGGCGGGAAGCCCCATGAACTCCACGGACCCGGATCGTGCAAGGATGCCTCTGCCGGGGACCTCGCGGGTCGGGGACCGGCTCCACGTCTGCGTCGGGTACGTCTGCAACAACAACTGCATCTTCTGCATGGAGGACGACCGGACGGCCCGGCGCCGCCGCCTGGAGGCCCAGACCCCCGAGGACGTCCGGCGCATGATGACGCTGGACCCCGACGCCCGGGAGGTGATGTTCACCTCGGGCGAGCCCACGACCCATCCGATGCTGCCCGGATACATCCGGATGGCCCGGGAACTGGGTTTCCCGGTGGTCGGCCTGATCACGAACGGAAGACGCCTGGCCTACCGTCCCTACGCCCGGGAACTGCTGGAAGCGGGCCTGAACCACGTGCTGGTGAGCATCCACGGCCCGAATGCGAAGATCCACGACATGCTGACCCGCAGCAAGGGGGCCTTCGTCCAGGCCTGCACGGGACTGGCGAACCTCGCGGTGCTCCGGGAGGAGTTCCCGGACCTGAAGGTCCACACCTCCTATGTGGTCAACGCATACAACTACAAGTACTTCCTTGATTTCTACCAGGCGATGGCCCCGCTCCGGGTGGACCAGCACGTCTTCAACGTGATGATGCCCGACGGCCGGGGCGGGAAGCACATGGAGGCCCTGATGGCCCGCTACTCGGACATCGCCGCCGAGTTCCGGCGGTTCGTCGAGGCGCTGCCGCCCGAGGGGGTCGCGAAGGTCTTCCTGCTGGACATCCCGTACTGCACCACCACGGCGCTGCCGGACCCGGTGCGCGGCTACGTGGAGCGGTACTTCCACTACGAGCCCGACGGGGAGGTGGGGTTCCCGGCCGGGCCCCCGGAGGAGGCAGGGGACCTGCTCCAGGAGGCGGCCCTGGACGGGGAGCAGGTGCGCTACACCCGGGTCGCCAAGAGCGCCCACGACGCCGCGATGCGGGTGAAGCGGCCCGAGTGCGCCTCCTGTGGGTTCGACGCGGTATGCCGCGGCGTCTTCCGGAGTTACGTGGATCGGTTCGGCTGGGACGAGTTCGTCCCGGTCACCGGGAAAGGGGTGTGACAGCATGGCATCGGAGGATCGGCGTACCGAGCGGGTGGACATCAAGACCGGGTGGAACTGCAACAACCGGTGCGTCTTCTGCGTCCAGGGCAGCAAGCGGGAGAAGTTCGGCAACAAGCCCACCGAGGAGGTGAAGCGCCTGCTGGAGGAGGCCCGCCGGGACAGCGACAGCATCGTCTTCACCGGCGGCGAGGTCACCATCCGCCCCGACCTGGTGGAACTGGTGCGATTCGCCCGGGACCTCGGCTACTCCATCATCCAGATCCAGACCAACGGCCGCATGCTGGCCTACCGGAAGGTCTGCGAGGACCTGATCGCCGCGGGGGCCAACGAGTTCAGCCCGGCCCTCCACGGCCACACCCCGGAACTCCACGACTACCTCACGTGCAGCCAGGGGTCCTTCAAGCAGACGGTGAAGGCCATCCGCAACCTGAAGGATCTGGGCCAGTACGTCTTGACGAACTCGGTCATCACCCGGTCGAACTACCGCACGCTGCCCGAACTGGCCTCGCTGCTCGTCGCCCTGGGAGTGGACCAGTTCCAGCTGGCCTTCGTGCACCCCCTGGGCACGGCCGGAGAGAACTTCTATTCGGTGGTCCCGCGCCTTTCCCTCTGCCAGCCCTACGTCCACCGAGCCCTGGACGTCGGGATCGCCGCGGGACGCCGCGTGATGACCGAGGCGATCCCCTACTGCTTCATGGTCGGCTACGAGCCCTACATCGCGGAGCGGATCATGCCCCGGACCAAGATCTTCGAGGGGCACCTGACCATCGCGGACTACACGGAGCACCGCCTCACCGAGGGGAAGGCCAAGGGGCCGCCCTGCGAGGAATGCGCCTTCCGGGGGCTCTGCGAGGGGCCGTGGCGGGAATATCCCGAGCACTACGGGTGGGACGAGTTCCAGACCCGGAAGGACCTCGCGGGAGCCCATCCCGCGACCTTCCAGACCCGCGGGAGCCGGGAATGACCTCTCTGGACTCCCTCCGGGCCCGGCAGGAGGCCGTCGGCGAGCAGCGGCTCTGGGTGCGCCTGACCCGGGCCTGCAACAACCGGTGCCTCTTCTGTCACGACGTCGGGGCCCAGAACGGGTCGATCGTCCCCGAGGAGGAGGTGCTGGCCCGGCTCCGGGACGGGCGTGCCCGGGGCTGCACCCGGGCCATTCTCAGCGGCGGGGAACCCACGATCCACCCGAGGTTTTTGGACCTCGTGGCCGCGGCGACCCGGATGGGGTACACCTGGGTCCAGTGCGTCTCCAACGGGCGCATGTTCGCCTACCCGAAGTTCGCCGCCCGGGCCGTCGCCGCGGGGCTCCGGGAGGCGACCCTCTCGATGCACGACCACACCCCCGAGATCTTCGAGGAACTGGTGGGCGTCCAGGGGTCCCATGCCCAGTCCCTCCAGGGCCTGCGGAACCTGCTGCGCCTGGGAGTCGTGGTGTCGGTGGACGTGGTGCTGAACCGCCGCAACCTGCCGCACCTGAAGGAACTGCTGGAGTTCTACGTGCGGGAGGGGGTGCTGGAATACGACCTGCTGCACCTGATCCCCTTCGGGAGGGGCTTCGACGATCACCGGAACGCCCTCTTCCCGGAACCGGAACTGGTGGCCCGGGAACTCCAGCGGGCCCTGGACTGGGCCCGGACGGTCCCGGGGATCTTCCTGTGGACCAACCGGCTCCCCATCGAACTGCTGGAGGGGCACGAGGACCTGTTCCAGGATCCCCACAAGATCTACGACGAGGTCCTGGGGGAACGGGAGTCCTTCCGGGCCCTCTTCCGGGATGGCACCCCGCCGGAATGCCTCGGCCCGCGGTGTCCCCACTGCTTCCTCCGCCCCTTCTGCGAGGAGGCCCGGACCACCGCCACCCGCCTGCGGAACCGAGAGGGCCATCCCGGGACGACGCCGGCCGAGGAACCGCCTCCCCTGGTGCTGACCGCCGCCTTCTGCCGGGAGGCCGCGGGCCTGTCCGACGAGGCACTGCGACGCCGGGTCCCGGGCCGATGGGCCCTGCCGACACCCGAGTCCCTGAAGGAGGCCCTGGAGGTCCTGCCGCCGCTGGAGGACGTCCGGGCCCTGGCGCGGCGCCTGGGACGGCCGGTCCAGGGGCTGCCGGCGTGCCTCGGGGGCCCTCGCCCCCTCCCCGGGGGCACGGACGACGCGCCGTCCTTCGCGCCCCCGGACGGGGAGGCCCTCTCGGAACGCCATCTTCCCGATTTCATCGCCCATTTCATCCGGCACCGCTACCGGGTCAAGAGCCTCCGGTGCCGATCCTGCCGACTGGATGCCCTCTGCCGGGGTCTTCCGGTCCATGGGGCCCGCGTCTGGGGCCTTTCCGTCCTTCAACCGGAGCAGTGATCGTGGCGAACCTGGGCTACATCCAAGTCACCCGCCTCTGCAACCAGAAGTGCCGGATCTGCAGCAACCCCGAGCGGGAGGCCACCCTCAGCCTGGAGGAGGCCTGCCGGATGATCGACGACTTCCACGCCCGGGGATACGACGGCGTGATCCTGACCGGCGGGGAACCGACCCTCCACGAGGGAATCCCCGGAATGCTGGCCCATGCCCGGAACCTGGGCCTCCACGCCCGGATGATCACCAACGGCCAGCGGCTGGCCGATCGGGACCTGATGGAACGATACGTCGCGGCGGGGCTGGACCACCTCCACGTGTCGATCCTGTCGCCCGATCCCGAGGTCCAGGCCTTCCTGACCTGCAACGAAGCGAGCCTGGAACGGGCCTTCCGGACCATCGAGAACGCCGGCCGCCTGGGCGTCCACGTGGACGTCAACACCCCGATCAACCACTACAACGCGAAGGACCTGGACCGGCTGGTCCGCCTGGTGGTCGAACGCTTCCCCTTCGTTCGCCACTTCGTCTGGAACAACCTGGATCCCAGCATGAACCGGGCCGCCCAGAATCCCGACGTGATCCACCATCTCTGGGAGTTCGAGGTGTCCCTGTTCCGGGCGATGACCTTCCTCCAGGAAACCGGGAGGACCTTCCGGGCCGAGAAGGTCCCCCTGTGCTACATGGCCGAGTTCGCCTGGGCCTCCACCGAGACCCGGAAGATCGTCAAGGGGGAGGAGCGGATCGTCCGCTTCCTGGACGAGAAGGGGATGGTCCGGGAGACCGCCTTCCGCCACGGCAAGGCGGCCGCCTGCTCCCGGTGCACGTTCGACCCCATCTGCGCGGGACTCTTCGACATGGACGTCCACTACTCCTCCGGCGAACTGTTCCCGGTCTTCCTGGACCCCGAGCCCGTGCGACGGCGCATCCTGTCGGAGGACTGAAGGAACGGCCCGGACACCCGGGATGCCGGAGGCGGCATGGACCTGGAGACCATTCCCCGCGTGGCGGCCGTGCTGCTGGCCGGGGTCTGCGCCCTGACGGACTGGGCCCGGCACAAGATCTACCACAAGGTGCTGCTGGCGGGCCTGGCCCTCTGGGTCCTGTGGATGCCCGCCTTCGCCCTCTGGCACCACCTGGGAGCCAGGGATTCGATCCGCGCCTTCCCGGAACTGGGCACCTGGTGGTGGGAGGACCCGGTGCCGCCCGAGGAACCCTCCCCTTCGGCCCCCTCCCCCTTCGACCGGGGCCGCCAGGAATCCCTGTGGGACCGCCAGGACGACGGGAGCCGCCCGGGCGACCTGGACGCAGCGGGACAGGCGACGGACCGGGCCTCGCCCCGCCTGGTTCCCTGGCTGGTCCGGGTCCTGGCCAATGCGGCCCTGGCCCTGCTGGTCGGCTTCGGCCTCTGGTGGGGAGGGCTCTGGGCCGCCGGCGACGCGAAACTGTTCGCCGTGCTGGTCCTCCTGATCCCCCTTTCCACCTACCGCAACGCCTTCTGGCCGTTCTTTCCGGGCTACGTGCTCCTGTTCAACACCTTCTTTTCGGTGATGGCCCTGCTGGCGGCCGAACTGGTCGTCCGGGGCATCCGGCAGGTCTTCCGGCCCACCCCCGAGGAAGCCGACGCCTGGCGCGATGCCTGGCGATGGATCCGGGAGCACGTGCAGGAACTGGCCGTCGGCTTCGTGGGGATCCTGTTCCTGTTCCTGGTGATCAAGACCCTCCGGGGATTCACCCGGGACCTCCTGACCCAGGTCACCCCGCTCCGGAGCGCCACGCTGATCTACTTCCTGCTGTTCCTGGTCTTCACGCCTCTGGCCCGCTGGATGCGCCGCTGGTACGTCGGAATCCCGGTGGGCCTGGCGGTGGCGGCCTACGTCGTCCACGCGGCGGTCCGGCCCACGGAACACCACAATCTGGCGTCGATCCTCGCGATGAGTGGCTGGGCGGTGGGGGTCATCCTGTTCCTGATTACCTACCGGCTGTACCTGGCCGTCTTCGACTTCCGATCCATCGGCATCTGGCAGCTCGAAAGCCGCATGATCCCGGCCCAGCGGACCCTCGAGGTCCTGAAGGAGGACATGGACCTGGTCCGGGAGAAGATGGGACCCGTCGGCCCAGACGGCCTGACCCCCGTGCAGGCCGAGGTCCTGCGCCGTTGGTGGATCGACAAGGGCAAGGGCGGCCGCATCCACGTCGCCAAGACCTTCCCCTTCGCGCCGGCCCTTTTCGTGGGCACCCTCTGGACGGTCTGGTTCGGCGGCTATCTCGTCCGGGTCTAGAACCCCTCGATGCGACCCCCGGCGGGTGGATCGATCCGCCCCTTGCGCCGGATCACCCGGATGGCGGCCTCCCGGAAGGGCTCCCCGTCCCCCAGGACCCGGAAGCGGTCCGGAGGCAGTTTCCCGAAGAAGCCGTCCATCCGGTCCCCCCCTCGGACCAGGTAGGCGCTGGTCGCCACCCGGTACCATCCCTCCGGGTCCAGCAGACGCCCCGAGGGATCCCGCAGGACCACCCGGCCGCCGGGATGGACGATGACCCGCAGGCCGGAGACCGCGGGGATCTTGCGGACCTCCCGGACCCACTTCTCGGCCATCTGCTGGATCTCGCCACCGGTCATCCGGATCTCTACGATCGGGTCCTCGAAGGGCCAGACGCGGTAGATGTCGCAGCGGGTCACGGGCCCTTTCCGCAGGCTGTCCCGGGTCCCCCCGGAGTTCACGAAGGCGAAATCTGCCGGGGCCGAGTCCCCTTCCTCTCCCGGGACTGCCGATGCCTCCCGCATCAGGTCCGCCGCCAGGTTCGCCATCGGCGACTCGGTTCCCCGCCGCTGCACGAGGCCCTCGCCGGCCACGGCGATCACGTCCCGGCATTCCTCGGCCACGCTTTCCTTCCACCGGGCCACCATCGCCGCCACCTCGGGGTCCGACGGGGCCACCCCGGCATAGCCCGCCCAGCCGGGCTGGCAGACCCGGGACTGGGGCCGCTCCTCGGCACAGACGGGGGCCGGCGGCAGGGCCTCCACCCATCCCGGGACGACCCTCCCGTTCCCGTCCACCCGGATGCGGGCCCTGGACACGAAGGTCCCCTGCCCCGGGGTCTCCAGCACCGGGACGGGGCCCTTCTCCCCGGCCAGCCAGGCATGGGCATGGCCTGCGACGATCAGGTCCGCCTGTCCCCGGAGTCCCTCTTGCAGCGCGCGCAGTTCCGAGTTCAGCCGGCAGCCCCGATCCCCGGGCCCGGGCATCGCCGACCCCCGGCCGCACTGGCCGTTCACGTGGGCCAGCACCACCACCACCGTGGCCCCCTGGCGCCGCAACTCGGCGACCACCTCCCGGGCTTCCTTCACGGGGTCCGTGAACCGGAGCCCCCGGCTTCCCTCCCGGTTGGAAACGTGGGGGGTGGATTGCGTCACCACCCCCACCACCCCGACCCGGATTCCCTGGAGATCCAGCACCACCCCCGGGCGGATCCCCGGCCAGTCCACCCGCTGCCCGTCCGCCTCCCGGCGGACGTTGGCCACCACCACCGGCTGGCGGGACCGAGCCAAGACGGCCCTCAGCGCGCACGTCGGGTCGGCCACCGGCTCACCGGCCTTCTCCGGGCCGCACCCGGCGTAGTCGAACTCGTGGTTGCCGATCGTCCGGACGTCGTACCCGGCGGCGTTGAAGAACTCCGCGCAGGGCATTCCCTCCTGCCGGTTCACCGCCAGGTCCCCCTGGAAGCAGTCCCCTGCGTCGGCGACCAGGACGGGGCCCCCGGCATCGGCACGCAGTCTTCGAAGGAGGCCCGCCACCCGGTCGAACCCCCCGAGGGACCCGTCCCTGCCGGCGACCTCGGAGGCGACCACCCCATCCAGCGCCCCGTGGAGGTCGTTGGTGGCCAGGACCGTCAGCACCCGTTCCCCCGGGACCCGTCCCGCGCCTTCCCGGGGTTCCGCCGAGACGCCGGAGCAGGCCAGCGCGACCAGCAATCCTCCGAGGCCCGGCAACGGGAACCTGTCCATCGCTCACCTCCCGGGCTTCCCGTCCCGCCGGGGTGCCGACAGGGCCTCCAGGAACTCCTGCCAGGCCTTCTTCTGGAAGTCGGAATAGGAATACCCCGCCGCCTCGGCGGCCTCCATGCCCCCGCGGAACAGGGGATGGTCCTTCAGGTGGCCGGTCCAGACCTCCCGGGCCGCCTCCAGCCGCCCCAGCCGGAACAGAGTCAGGGCCAGGCCCAGCAGGTTGTCGGGCTCTTCCTCGTCGATGGCCAGGGCCTTCCGGAAGGACTGTTCGGCCTCCTCGTAGTGCCCCTGGTCGAACTGCGCGTAGGCGAGGGCCCCGATCACGATCGGGCTGGTGGGGGATGCCCGCAGGCAGACCCGCAGGTCCACCTCGGCCTCCTCGGCGCGTCCCGCCAGCATCCGGGCCAGGGCCCGCTGGTAGCGGACATCGTGGTTCCCGGGATCCCGGTCCAGGATGGCCCCGAGGATCCCCATCGCCCTCCGGTAGTCCTTCTCGGCCATGGCCTGCCGGGCCCGCAGCAGGTCGGGGGCGTTCTCCGGGTCATCCGTCCCCTCGCCGGCGGTCGCCTTCCGGGCCTCCTCGGGAAGATTCAGAAGCAGCCAGGTGTCCGCCAGGGCCGCCATCGTCGAGGGATCCCGGCGCTGCTCCTTCGCCCGGTCGGTGGCGCCGCGCATGACCCGGATGGCCAGGTCCCGCATCCCCCTCCGGGCCAGTTCCACCGCCGCCGCCGTCGCGATCATCGGCTCCGAGGGCGGCAGGGCGGCCAGCCGGGTTCTTCCCTCGCGGACCCACCCGTCCTGCCGTTCCCGCAACAACTGGATGGTCACGATCCACAGGGCCTGGACCGCCTCCTCCATCGAGGGGCGGATCCGGGCCAGGGCGCTCCGGTAGGCGGCCTGGGCCTGGGCCTTCCGACCCGCCCCCAGGAAGTGGCGGGTGGCGATCAGGTCCAGCATCACCTCCTCGCCCGGCGTCTCCGCCCATCCACGGGCCTTCCGGACGACAGAGAGTGCGGCATCGGCCAGGGGCGTCCCGGGGTTCTTGTCCACCAGTTTCACCAGCGCGCGGATCACCGGTTTCCGCTGGGTGCCGAGGACGTCCGCCGCCAGCACATGACGCCCCAGGCGTCTGACGAGGTGTCGCTGGACCTCCTCCGGGGAAACCTCCTGCAGGAACTGCAAGACCTCCTCGGGCTCCGGCGGGGGCGTCAGCCAGGCACGGATCGCGGCGGTCCCCCCGGGGTCCTCCTTCCCCCGGTCCGCCTCGATGGCCGCCCAGGCCCGGACCCTCAGAGGTCGAACGCACTCGGCCCCGGTTCCGGCCTTCTCCAGGACTTTCAGCGCCTCCCCGGGACTTCTCCCCTCGAGGAGCACCTCCGACCACTCGCATCGCCGAACATCCTGACCCGGGAATGCCGGTCCATCGGCCATCGCCTGAAGGATCCGCAGGCGATCCTGGGAGGCCCCGGTCACGGGCACCCGGGCATCCACCCGGCGCCAGAGGCCGGCCAGGCGCGGGGCCTCCCCCCGATTCACCAGGGCCGACACCTGCTCCCTCGAGAGGGCCTGCAGCGCCAGCAGGGCCAGGGCGCCGAGGGACGGACAGTCCCTTCCCTCGAACCGCCTCCCCAGTTCCTCGACCAGGGTCGCGACCGATCCGGTGACGACGGGAGCCAGCAGGCGGTTCTGGGCCAGGCGGAGGGCCGATGTCGGGAGGGCCGGCATCTGCTGGAGCAGGGCCATGCCCTCGAGCATCGGGTGATAGCACAGGTCCTCTTCCCTACCCAGGGCCCGGGCGAGGTCCTCGACCCGTCCTTCGGCCTCCGCAGCCACCGTCGCCAGCACCCAGGCGGTCATGAGAGGATTCTGGATTCCCGAGGAACCCTCGAACTCCTCCCCGTCCTGGATGCCGCCCGTCCCGGCGCTGTCCGATGGGCCATCGTCCTCGCCGTGACAGGACATCTGCCCCTGTTGCTCTTCTTCCTGCTCCCCCGGCGTATCCCCGGTTTCCGTCCGAGCCTCTTCCGGTTCCCGAAGGGCCTCCTTGCCGGGCAGGGCGATCTCGAACCAGAGCCCCGCCTGCCGCAGGGCCTCGACACGGTCCATCGCCCGCCGGAACACCTCGGAGGGTTCCTCCACGAAGGCCGTCAACAGGAGGTGGCGACGGACCCGCTCCCCCCAGCGACGGACGGCCCTCTCGCCGCCATCCCCGGGTGGGCTTCCGGGCGGCGCGGGACAGACCTCGAGGGCCCGCCGAGCCACGCCCTCGTCCACCTGGCGCTGCTGCTCGAACAGCACCAGCGGCAGGAAGCAGTGGATTTCCCGGAGGAGCGCCGGGGTGTTCGCGGGGTCGAGATTCCCGGTCCGAACCTGCCGGCGGCGGCAGGACTCCAGGGCCTCGGCAGCCGCCAGGGCATCCCGGACCTGGCCCAGACGCATCGCTTCCATCAGTCGGATCAGGACCTTCCGCTCCATCGCCCGGTAGGCCTCGGGGTCCGGCGTCCTGGGACACCCCTCGATCACCTGCTCCAGGAGGTTCCCGGTCCCGAACTCCTGGGACCGGACCGGGGCAGAAGACCAGGCCAGACCAAGGACACCCGCCAGCCAGAAGCCTTTCGTCCATGGGCCACGAAACGCCTTCACCGCAGACCTCCCCCGGCCGTCCCGGCCAGTGTATCATTCCCCCCGCTTCCGGGATGTCGCGAACCCGCGCCCTCCCCGGAAGAAACCCCTTGAGACCGGGAAATCATCCGATGGTGCTGGGCGCGGTCATCGGCTACCTCCTGCTGACGCTGGTGATCGGCTTCGGGGCCTCCCGCCTGGTCAAGTCCTCCAAGGACTTCATCATCGCCGGCCGGAGCCTGCCCCTCTCGATGACCTCGATGGCCCTCTTCGCCACCTGGTTCGGGGCGGAGACGATGCTGGGCGCCTCGACCCGGGTCCAGCAGGAGGGCCTGATGGGGGCCATCGAGGACCCCTTCGGCGCCTCTCTGTGCCTGGTGCTGATCGGGGCCTTCTTCGCAAGGCCCCTCTATCGTTCCGGGCTCTACACCTTCGGGGACTTCTTCCGGGTGCGCTACGGCCGCGCGGCGGAGATGATCGGCAGCCTCTTCATCGTGGTCTCCTACTTCGGGTGGGTCGCGGCCCAGATCGTGGCCCTGGGGATCCTGTTCCACAGCCTGACGGGGCTGTCGGTCCAGGTCTCGATGGGGGTCGGCTTCTCCCTGGTGGTCTTCTACACCTTCCTGGGGGGCATGTGGGCCGTTTCCATCACCGACTTCCTCCAGACCCTGATCATCCTGGCCAGTCTGGTGGTGCTCTGCTGGGTCATGATGGGCAAGGCGGGTGGCATCGACGCGGTGCTGGCGGACCGGCCCGAGGGGTTCTTTTCGATCTGGCCGGAACCGGGATTCCGCCCGATGGTGGAATACCTGTCGGCCTGGGCGGCCATCGGCCTGGGGTCGATCCCCCAGCAGGACCTGTTCCAGCGCGTCAACTCGGCGAAATCCGAACGGGTGGCCGTCCAGGGGGCCTGGATCGCGGCGGGTCTCTACCTGACCGTCGCCGCGATGCCGCTGCTGCTGGCCCTGGCGGTGCGGAACATCGACCCGGCGCTCTACGACCTCCCGGACCGGCAGTTCGTGCTCCCGGCCCTGGTCCGAGCCCATGCTTCCCCATTGCTCCAGATCCTCTTCTACGGCGCGCTGCTGTCGGCGATCCTGCGCACCTCCAGCGCCGCCGTGCTGGCTCCCGCCGTGATCCTGTCGGAAAAACTCCTGAAGCCCTGGTTTCCCCGCCTCACGGACCGGGGCTCCCTGTGGATGAACCGCCTGTGCGTGATCCTGATCGGCGCCATCGCCTTCGCGCTGGCGTTGCCGGCCTCCCACGAGGCCGCCGGGGAGGGGGCCCGGGAGGCCGGGACCCTGCCGAGCATCTTCGAACTGGTCGCGGATTCCTACGTCGCAACGCTGGTCGGGCTGCTGGCGCCGCTGACCGCGGGCATCTGGTGGCGGCGGGCGACGCACTTCGGGGCGGTCGTCTCGATGATCACGGGCATCCTGGTCTGGGCGGTCATGAACTACCTGATAGACCTGGAGTGGGCCGCCCGGCTGACCGGGCTCCTGGCCGGGGTCCTGGCCCTCGTGGTCGCAAGTCTGCTGAACCCGTCCCGGACCAAGGTCACTTCCGCCGAACCGGGGACCTCCGGATCCTGAACCCCCGTCGCGCCCATCGGCGCCGATCAGGAACCGCCCCCGTCGGGTCCTGTCCCCGCCCGCCGCCGGACCGACGTTCCCGGGCAACGGTGCTACACTCTCCCCGGTACCGGAATGGAAGAGGGCCTTGGGCCTCCGGATCCCCAGATGCTGCGCGGGGCCGCTGCTGGCCCTGGCGACCGCCCTGCTGGGGGCCCCGTCCGCCCGGGCCGAGACCCCGGAGGAATCCTTCCGGGAGGCCGAGAACGCCTTCCGCTTCCAGGACTGCCCCTCGGCGATGTCCCGCCTGCGTCCCCTCCTCTACCCCGAGGTGACCCTGACCTCCCTGGACCTGATCCTGAAGGCCCGGGAGTACCTCGGCGCCTGCGAGTTCTGGACCGGGAACGAGCGGGCCATGGAGGACGAGTTCATGGCTCTGCTGATGCTGTCGCCGGGGCACCGCCTGGACGCCTTCTACTATCCCCCGACCCTGATCGAGAGGTTCGAGGCGATCCGCCGGAGACTCATCGACCTCCACATGATCCCCTCCGACGCCCCCGAGAAGCCCGAACCGCCGCCGACCCCCTGCGAACGGCAGGAAGTCCAGGTGACCCGCCGCCACTGGGCCCCGATGCTGATTCCCTTCGGAGTCGGGCAGTTCGTGAACGGGCAGTCCACCAAGGGCGCCCTGTTCCTGACGGGGGAGGTCCTCACCCTGGGCCTGAACGTCGGTTCCTACGTCGCCATCGAGTCCCTCCGGGGATCCGACGGGCGCTTCACCGCCGGCAACGCCCGAACTGCTCGGGACCTGCGGATCGCACAGTACGCCGGCCTGGGGGCCTTCGTGGCCATTGCCATCTGGGGCATCGTGGACGCCTTCCACCACTTCCAGCCCGAGGAATCCTCGTTCAGAATGGTGCCCTGCCCGGGACCGGCGAGCCCTGGATCGTCCCTGTCGCCGGGACTGTCCATCTGCGCGAAGTTCTAGGAGGTGGTTCGTGGCTAGCCTGCTGATCCTCTCCCCGAAGGAGCCCCCCCGGTCGGTCCCACTGTTCCGGGCCGCCACCACGCTGGGGCGGGACCCGGCCTGCGACGTCCCCCTGGCCGGCGCCGGCCTCTGCGACCTCCACGCCGAGATCGTCCAGGAGGGATCGCTGTTCCAGATCCGGCGCATGGACGGCGATGCCGACGTGGTGGTCAACGGGCGGAAGGTCAAGAACGCCTACCTGGAACCCTGGGACGTGATCCGGCTGGGGGACCGGACCCTCCTGTTCGCCCCCGGGGACGAGATGCCCTGGGACGCGGGTGCCGGGGAGTCGGCCCACACCCACCTGGAGAGCCTCGCGGACTTCAGCCGCCGCCTGATGGAGGCCCGGGACCTCGACAAGGCCCTGAACACGCTGCTGGACGAGGCCCTGCACCTGACCCGGGCCGAGAAGGGGTTCATCCTGCTGGTGGAAGACGACCGCCCCTCGGTCCGGGCCGCCAGGAACATTGACCGGAAGACGCTGCCGGACGACGAGGTCCTGTTCAGCGAAAGCGTGCTGCAGAAGGCCCTCCGGGACGGCGAGCCTCAGCTGGTCGTGGACGCCCTGAACCGCCCCGAGTTCTCCACCTGCACGTCGATCATCAACCTGCGCCTGTCCTCGGTGGCCTGCATTCCCCTGAAGATCGCCGGGGAGACCCGGGGCGTCCTCTACCTGGGGACCGATCGCCTGGTGAACCTGCTGGACCCGGCCCACCTGCGCACGCTGCAGATCTTCGCGGCCCAGGCGGCGATGATCCTGCAGAACCTGGCCCTGATCGCGGCGCTGGAACAGGACAACCGCCAGTTGAAGCAGGAGGTCCAGGCCAGCCGCTTCGGGTCCCTGGTGGGGTCCTGCCCCGGCATGATGGAGGTCTTCGAGCGCATCCGGCGCCTGGCGCCCTCGGACGTCCCGGTCCTGATCCTCGGGGAGACCGGCACCGGCAAGGAACTGGTGGCCCGGGAACTCCACGGCCGGAGCCCCCGGTCCGGCGGGCCCTTCGTGGCGGTGAACTGCGGGGCGATTCCGGAAAACCTCATCGAGAGCGAGCTGTTCGGCCATGTCCGGGGCGCCTTCACCGGCGCCGTGGCGGCTTCCATCGGCAAGTTCCAGGCGGCCCACCGGGGCACCCTGTTCCTGGACGAGATCGGCGAGTTGCCCCTCGCCCTCCAGGTGAAACTCCTCCGGGTGCTCCAGGACGGCCTGGTGACCCGGGTGGGAGGCACCCGCCCCGAGAAGGTGGACGTCCGGGTGCTGGCGGCCACGAACCGGGACCTCCGGGAGGAGGTGCGCCGGGGACGCTTCCGGGAAGACCTGTACTACCGGGTCGCGGTGGTGTCCCTGACGCTGCCGCCGCTCCGGGAGCGGGGCGGGGACATCGAGGTGCTGGCCCGGTTCTTCCGGCACCGCTTCGCCACCGAGAGCGGGGCGGTGGCCCGCTCCTTCAGTCCCGAGGCCCTGAAGGCAATGCGGGGCTACCCCTGGCCGGGGAACATCCGGGAACTGGAGAACCGGGTCCGGAAGGCCGTGCTGTTTGCCACGGGGCCGGTGG
>JAGOKF010000151.1 GCA_017994695.1 Myxococcota bacterium
CATCGAACCCCGGCACCAGGAAGTCGCCGCGAGCCTCCAGGCGCTGCTGGAGGAGGCCCTGCTGGCGATCGTCCGCCACGTGCATCGCCAGACGGGGCTGACCCGCCTGTGCATGGCCGGGGGCGTGGCGTTGAACTGCGCCGCCAACGGGAGGCTGCTGGACGAGGGCCCGTTCCGGGAGATCTTCGTGCAGCCGGCGGCAGGGGACGCGGGAGCGGCCCTGGGGGCTGCGGCGGTCCTTCGCCACTGCATGCACGGGCGGCCCCGGGAGGTCGTGATGCATCAGGCCTGCGTCGGGCCCGGCTACCCGGTGACCCGGATGCGCCGGGCCCTGGCGGTCCGGGGGCTTCCGGCCAGGGAGCTCCCCGAGGAGCCGCTGCTGGCGAGGACCGCGGACCTGCTGGCCCGGGGAGCGGTGGTGGGCTGGTTCCAGGGCCCCATGGAGTTCGGGCCCAGGGCCCTGGGTCACCGGAGCATCCTGGCCGACCCCCGCCGCCCGGACATGAAGGACATCCTGAATGCCCGGGTGAAGCACCGGGAGCCCTTCCGGCCCTACGGCGCCAGCGTGCTGATGGAGGAGGTCGGGGACTGGTTCGAGCGGGACACGCCGAGCCCCTTCATGCTCTTCGCGGTCCGTGTCCGTCCGGACAAGCGGGACCGGATTCCGTCGGCCCTGCACGTGGACGGGACGTGCCGGCACCAGACCGTGACCGCCGAGTCCGATCCCCTCTACCACGGACTGTTGCAGGAGTTCGCCCGGCGGACGGGCGTGCCGATGATCATCAACACCTCGTTCAACGACAACAACGAGCCCATCGTCTGCACCCCCGAGGACGCGGTGGCGTGCTTCCTGAAGAACGATCTGGATGCCCTCGTGATGGGCCCCTTCCTGGTGGAGAAGAGGCCGGAGGACGGAGGCGACACCCCGTGAAGGCCTGGAGAGGTGCCGGGAAGACCCTCCTTTCGGCCCTGCTGCCGTTCCTGATGGTGGAACTGGGGCTTCGGATCTCCGGGTGGCATCCGGCCATCGATCGGGTCCACTTCGGGTTCGGGCCGGCCGACCGGGTGATGGAACCGCGGGACGGATGGTGGGTGGTGCGGCCGTTTCTCCGGCCGGTCTTTCGGGCCCGGCCGGTCCCCGTCGGGCGCGCCCCCGGGGAGAGGCGCCTGGTGGTGCTGGGGGACTCGGTCACCTGGGGCCACCGATCCAACGAGGACCCGGATCCGCTGGAGGCGTGGGCGGACGTGCTGGAGGAACGGATCCGGGGTCGTCCCGGCGGGGAGGGGAACCGGGTCGTCAACCTGGCGGCCCGGGGCTGGTCCAGCCGGCGGGTCCTGGGACTGCTTCCCCAGGCCCTCTCCTTGAATCCCGATGCGGTGCTGGTCTCCTTCGGGTCCAGCGAGTTCCTGGAGGAGGCGACCTGGAAGGGTTGGGAGGCCCGGCAGGCCCGCCGCCCGGAATGGTTCTTCGGGCTCCGGACGGTCGCGGCCATCGAGCAGATCCTGGCACGGGCCCGGGGGGAGCCCGCCCGGGGGCTGTCGGCCCTGGAACTCGCCTGGCGGGACGAGGCGCTGGAGGCCCCGTACCTCGCGGCGGGCCGGAACCTGCTGGGGGACGGGTCGGTGGACCGGGTGCCGGAGGAGGCGGAACGCCGCGTGGAGATCATGGCCCGGGCCTGCGAGGAGGCCAAGGTGCCCATGGTGCTGCTGACGGTGCCGTCGAACCTTCGCTGGCCGCCCGAGGGGAGCCGGTATGCCGATGACGAGGAACGGCGCCAGGCGGTGGAGGTGGTCTCCCGGGCGGGCCGGCTCATCGATCAGGGACGGTACGCCGAGGCCCTCGCGATCATCGAACCGGCGGCCCGGTCCCATCCGGGGATCGCCGCGATCCGGTACCGGTGGGCCCAGGCCCTGGACGGGACGGGGGATCGGGAGGGGGCCCTCGTCCAGTACGAGGCCGCCCGGGACCTGGCCGCCTTCCCCCTGCGGGCCGGAAGCGGGTACAACGACCGGCTCCGGGCGGTCGCGGCCAGGCATCCGTCGGTGGTGCTGGTGGACATCGATCGGGCCTGCCGGGAATGGGTGCCCGACGGGATTCCCGACGATCGCCTCTTCCTGGACCAGAATCACCTGCGGGAGGAGGCGCACCGGCGCGTGGCCGAGGCGGTCCTGGAGGCCCTGGAGCAGCGGGGACTGGTCCCCGGGGAACCGGGATCTTCCTGACGGGCGGCCGGGAGGGCCGGGTCCCGGAACCGGGGTCCGGTCCCCCTCCCCCGGTCAGCGGGGTCGGGCCGGGGTCCGAGGCACGGCGGCCAGCAGCAGCAACCACAGCATCCATGGGGCTTCCGGGGGCCGGGGCCCCGCGTGGCAGCCTCCCCGGGAGGACCGGGTTCCCGGGTCCCCGCTTCCCGAATCGGCGTCCCCGGATCCCGGGTCCGGGACCTGGCCGTCCCGGGAGTCCGCGAGGTCTGCCGGTGCCCCGGAATCGGACGGCACCTCCTCCGCCTGGGGGATGTCCGGTCCAGGATCCCCCGCATCGTCGGCGCTTCCCTCGTCGGCCGGATCGGCGGGATCGGCGACCTGGGGCTCCTCGGGGTCCGGGTACCGGTCGGGATGCTGGAGGTACTGGACCTTCGCCGCGATGCGCGCCCGGGCGGCCAGCACGGGGCCGTCGTCCATCTCCCAGGGGCGATTTCCCCGATCGAAGGAGTCGTCCAGCGGCGCGCCGAACTTCCGGTACACGAGGTCCACCTGGGCCCGGGCATAGTCCCCGCCGCCGAGGGCCTCGGCCATCCGGAGGATCTCCCAGTCTTCGAGGCCGTCCCGGATCTGCTTCAGGCGGAAGGAGACCACCGGCCCGTCGATGCCCCTCCACGGCAGCGGCAGGCCGGTGCCCAGCGTGCCGTTCGCGTCCCCGGGGTAGATCAGGATGCCGTCGCCGTTCCGTGCGAAATCCGGACCGAAGACCTCGACGTTGGCCAGGTCGTGCCAGGGGTCCGGGTCCTGCCAGTAGGTGAGGCGCCAGTACAGGAAACCCGAGGCCTGTTCCCGCCATGCGCCCCACTTCAGCAGCCGCGGCTCATGCCCGATGTCGGTGTCCACGTCGTAGCCCATCAGGGCCGGGAAGTTCGCGTTGCAGACATAGAACCAGAGTTCCCCTCCCCGGGCCAGGTGTCGCTCCCGGTACTCCTCCCGTCCCCACCAGACGCCGGCGGGCCAGTAGGCATCGCCGTACATCGCCGTCACCGGGCACCAGATGTCGATGTCCCCGTCCAGGTCCGGCCACCGGGGACCCGTCACCATCACCTTTCCCTGGTAGAGGCTGGACGCGGCCCGCAGCCTCCGGACGTCCTCGTGGATCCGCTGGATCGCTCCTCCGGCCAGGTGTTCCGGCATCCAGGGCTCGTCGCTGGAGTAGAGGTACACGTGGTCCAGCCAGCCCTTGTCCCGGAGGTGTTCGGCCAGTGCCACCGCGGCCTGGGTCCACTGGTCCTCGGTCCAGGACCCCAGCCCGGAACCCGGTCGGAACCAGTCCAGGTCGAAGCGCCGGATCCCCGCCCCGTCGGGGTAGTAGGAC
>JAGOKF010000084.1 GCA_017994695.1 Myxococcota bacterium
GGCCGGGCCGGCGGCTGGCGGAGCACCCGATCCGCCCGGCCCCTGCCAAAGGCCTCCATGCGGTTCTGGAGGTCCTCCATCTCCGCACCCAACACCGCGTCGGCGGCGGCGACCCGCAGGGCCAGGTCCTTGGTGAACCGGGCCAGTTCCGCCGGCGCCGGTTCGCCCGCGACGAACCGGAGCGCCTCCCGCAGTCGCGCCCGGGTGTCGGCGTTCTGGCGACCGATCAGGTCCCGGGCCTCGCGAAGGAAGGCCGCCGATTCCCGTCCCGGGTGGAAGTGCCGGAGCAGCGCCGCCAGGTAGCCCACGCCCGAGGCCTGGTTGGCCGTGGACTGGGGCCCGAAGTTGCGCCCGCCGAAGGCGATCGCCGTGACCCGGAACAGCCGTTCCGCCGCCGGGTCCTCCAGATCGTAGGTCAGGCCGTCCAGGCCGCCCCGCAGCCGCCTCCGGGCCCGGAGCCGCTCCTCCAGGGCCGTTCCCGGATAGACCTCGGCCCGGCAGAAGTTCCAGGGAACGTCGGGCACCCCCTCCAGGAAATCCAGATTTTGGGCCACGTGGTCCAGGGTCGTGTCGGGCTCGAACAGCAGGATGTTGAAGCAGGCGTAGAGGCCCGCCTGGCGGAGCAGGTCCAGGGACCGCCGGCAGGTGGCGACGTCGGTGTCCCGGCCCAGGTGATCCAGGCCCGCCTGGCAGCCGTTCTCGATGCCGATGTACACCCGCATCACCCCCAGGCGGGTCGCGGCCTCCAGCACCCCCGGCGTCACCTGGTCCGGCCGGCACTTGGCCACCACCCCGATCCGGCCGACCCCCCGTCGGTCCAGGGCCTTTCGCAGGCCGTCCAGGCGCCGGATCGTCGCCGTCGGCGACGGCAGGAAGAGGTTCTCGTCGTGGAAGCAGAAGATCCGGACCTGCTGCCGGTGGTAGAGGTCCGCCATCTCCTCGGCGACCGGTTCGATCCCCCGCAGGCGGACCCGGGGCCCCCCGTGCCCCCGGTGGTAGGTCTGGATGGAGCAGTAGGTGCAGGACTGCCAGCATCCCCGGCTCCCGACCAGGGGCGCGAAGGGAAGGCCCCCGTGGCGCGCCGGCGGACGGTCCCGGGCCGGGGGTTCCAGGAGATCGACGTCGGCCTCGGCCGCCCGGGGCGGCGTCATGCCCGGCCGCCCGTCGGCCAGCCGGAAGGCCAGGCCCTCGATCCGGGACAGGCGGGCCTGCCAGGTTGCCGGAAGGGGGCGGGCGGTGCCGGGAAGGGCCCCGGGCAGAGGTTCCAGCGATGCGATGGCCTCGGCCAGGGCCACCAGGGTCCGCTCGCCGTCGTGGCGGACCACCAGGTCCACCTCGGGAACCTCCGCCAGCACCCCCGCCGCCCGGGCGGTCGGGATGTGCCCTCCCCAGACCAGCAGGCCGTCGATGCCGGCCTCCCGCAGGGCCCGGGCCAGGGCCCGGAAGTCCCGGACGCGGTGCTGGAAGGCCACCGAGCAGCCGATCAGGTCCGGCGACGACTCCCGGGCCGCCCGGACCACCTCCGGGATGCCCCCGGCGACGTCGAAGGCAGCCAGGTCGGCCCGGTGGCCGGCGGCCCGGAGCGCCGAGGCCAGGTACGCCAGGGACAGGTTCTCCTCCAGGCCGGCTCCCACCAGCAGCACGCGCATGGCCGATCCCCCCAAGGCAGGTGTGGCCATTCTAGAGGTTCGGCCCCGGGAATGACAGGCATGGTCCGGCCGTCGGCCGGATCCCGGCGGGACTCCGGCCCGGGAAAAACCGCCTGTCCGTCCGACCCGGTCCGGACTAGAATCCGCGGGGGATTCCCAGGGAGGGCCGGGATGCCGGGCAGGAAGCGAACCGCTGGCCGTGAAGCCCTCCCGGGGCCGGTCCAGGGCTCCCTGGACCTCGGGCTGCAGAGCGCCCCGTCGGCCCGGCGACCTGAGCCGTCGTCCCCGGATCCCCGGCAGGCAACGGAGGCCGGGGTCCTCCCGCCGTGCCGACCGTTCCTGAAGTGGGCCGGGGGCAAGCGGCAACTGCTGCCGGCCCTGCTGGCCCAGGTGGATCGACTGGGGCCCTTCCGGGCCTACCACGAGCCCTTCCTGGGCGGGGCGGCCCTCTTCTTCGAACTCTTCCGCCAGGGGCGGACCCGGGACGCGGTCTTCCTGTCCGACGTGAACGACCGCCTGATGGAGGCCTATCGAGGGGTCGCGACGGACGTGGAGTCGGTGATCCGGCACCTGCGGGATCACGCCGAACGGCACGGCCGGGACCACTACTACGCCACGCGGGAGTCGATCCCGGACACCCTCGCCGGGCGGGCCGCCCGCCTGATCTACCTGAACCGCACCTGCTTCAACGGCCTCTACCGGGAGAACAGCCGGGGCCTCTTCAACGTCCCCATGGGACGCTACCGGAATCCCACGATCTGCGACGAGGACGCCCTCCGGGCGGCTTCGGCGGCTCTGGCCCGGGCGCACCTCCGCACCGGGTCCTTCGAAGTCGTGCTCGAACAGGCAAGGCCGGGGGACCTGGTGTACTTCGACCCGCCCTACGTGCCCCTGTCGAAGACGGCCTCCTTCACCGACTATGCCGCCGGGGGCTTTTCCGACGTTGACCAGGCGCGACTGGCCGAGGTCTTCGCGGAACTGGCATCCCGGGGGGTCCACGGGATGCTGTCGAACTCGGGAACGGAGGCGGTCCGGGCCCTCTACTCCCGGTTCCGCATCCACCGGGTGCTGGCGGCCCGGTCCGTGAACAGCCGGGCCGACCGCAGAGGCCCCGTGGAGGAGGTCCTGGTGACCAGTTTCTGACAGGGGCCCGGGCCCCGGAAGGCCGCCCCAGGGAGGTTCCATGCTCCGCACCCCGAGGATGTTCCCGTCCTCAAGGATGCTCCTGGCGGGGATCGCCGCCCTCTGCGTGGCCTGCGGGGCCGGCACCGGGACCCCCGACCCCGGGTCGGGGTCGCCCGAAGTCCCCGATCCGGGAACCCCCGTCGACGTCCCACCGGGCGACCCTCCGGCGGAAACGGACGACGGGACGCCCGTACCGGAAACCACCTGGTTCGTCCACGTCCAGGACCGGGACCGGACCGGCCTGGCCACCGGCGAATACGCCAGGCCCGGCCTGGAATACCCCCCCGTCCCGGTCGATCCCGCCTTCCGCCACGTGCTGTCCTTCCAGATGACCCCGATGATGCCTCCCCTGCGCAAGGGGGAACCCTCCAACGGCCCCCTGATCCTCTACGGGGACGACCTGGAGACCCTGGTCTTCTCGCCGGCGGACCATTTCTTCGAAAGCGTGATCTGGATGCAGGACGGCCGGATCCACTACGGTGTCGCCGGGGAGATCGATGCCCTGCCCCGGGGCTTCACCCACCGCTTCGTGCTGGTCCGAGGCCGCGGGATCCAGGCCACCGTGGCCGCCTGGGGCGACCTGATGCGCCGGGAACATGGCCGGGAGCGGGCGGACCGCTACGCCGACGCGGGGGTGGCCACCCTGGGCTACTGGACCGACAACGGCGCCGCGTACTACTACACCACCGCCCCGGGGCTGAACGAGCAGGACACCCTGCTGGCGGTCCAGGCCGATGCCGACGCCCGGGGCATCCCCTACGGCTACCTGCAACTGGACTCCTGGTGGTACTTCAAGGACCCCGGGTTCGGCCTGCTGGCCGGGGGCCTGGTCGAGTGGCAGCCCCGGCCCGAGATGTTCCCCGACGGCCTCGCGGCGTTCCGGCAGCGCCTGGGCCTTCCCCTGATCACCCACAACCGCTGGTTCGCCCCCCAGAACGCCTACCGGGACCGCTACGAGTTCGTGGACGGCCCCGCGATGTCCTTTCCCACGTCCGGCGACCTCTTCGAGGAGTTCGCGGCCGACGCCCGGTCCTGGGGCGTGATCACCTACGAGCAGGACTGGCTGATCAACCAGTACTGGGGCGTGCCCTGGCTCCGGGAGGCCCCGGGCCGGGCCGCCGACTGGATGGGCTGGATCGACCAGGCGGCCCGGGGACACGGACTGTCGGTCCAGATCTGCATGCCCGGGCCCGCCCACCTGCTGGACGCCCTGGACCGACCGGCCACGCTCACCGTGAGGACCTCGGCGGACCACATGACCCCCTTCGCCAAGGAGGCCTTCTGGCCGGCCTTCCACATCGTGAACCTGGTGGCCGACGCGGTGGGCCTGCTGCCCTTCAAGGACAACTTTCTGACCCGGGAGTTCCGGGCCGAGGGGGAGGCCCTGATCAGCGCGTTGAGCGCCGCGATGGTGGGCATCGGGGACCCCGTCGGCGAGGCGGACCCGGTGCTGATCGCCCGGACCTGCCGGAAGGACGGCGTGCTGCTGAAGCCCGACCGGCCCGCCCTGCCGCTGGACTTCACGTTCCTGCCGGGCAGCCGCCCCTACGCGGTCCGCACCTGGTCCGACCGGGGGGACCTGGGGCGATGGACCTACCTGGCGGCCTTCAACCTGGGCCTGGAGCACCCCGATCGGACCGACGAGGACCGGATGTGGTCCCTGCTGGTGTACGACGCGCTGCCCCTCGACGAGATGTACCCCCTGCCCGACCTGGTATCGGACTGGCACGTGGACCTCCGGGAGGACCTGGGCATCGAGGGGCCGGTGGTGGCCTGGGACTGGCGGGGCGGCACGGCCACGGTCGTCCGGGATCGCCTGGACCTCCCGCCGGCCGAGGGGTTCGCGGACCATGCCTACGTGGTGCTGGCCCCGGTGCTGCCGAACGGCCTGGCCCTGATCGGGGAGACCGGGAAGTTCGTCACCCTGGCGGACCGGCGGTTCACGGCCATCGAGGTGCAGCCCGACGCGGTCCGGGTGACCCTGGCCGGGATGCCCGGGGAGGACGTGGAGTTGCGGGCCTACGACGTCCGGGGCGGACGACTGCTGCCGCCGGTGGCCGCCCGGATCGGGCAGGACGGGACGGCCACGGCGACCCTGGCCCGGTAGGCCTGCCCGGGGCGACGCCGGGCGGCAGCCGCTGCGGAACTCGCCAAGGATCGGCAGGAGGCGCGGAATGAAGCCGGAGGAGGTTCGCTGGGGCATCCTGGGCTGCGCGTCCATCGCCCGGGAGGCCTTCGTTCCCGCAATCCAGCGGGCGGGTGACGCGGGGATCGTCCGGGCCGTGGCGAGCCGCGACCTGTCCCGGGCCCGGGCCTTCGCATCGGAACTGGGCATTCCCCGGGCCTTCGGGTCCTACGGCGACCTGATCCGTTCCGGGGAGATCGACGCCGTCTATGTCGCGCTGCCGAACTCGATGCACGCCGAGTGGTCCATCGCCTGCCTGGAGGCGGGGCTCGCCGTGCTCTGCGAAAAGCCCCTGGCCCTGTCGCTTTCCGAGGGCCGGGCGATGGCGGCGGCGGCCCGGAAGGCCGGGCGTCCCCTGGCCGAGGCCTTCATGTACCGGTATCACCCCTGGGTCCCGACGGTCCGGGGACTGCTGGCCGAGGGAAGGATCGGGGCGATCCGGTCCCTCCACGGCGCCTTCTGCTTCCGCCTGGACGACGAGGGGGCGATCCCCGCATCGGAGGCCCTGGGCGGCGGGGCGCTGCGGGACGTGGGGTGCTACCCCGTGGACGCCTTCCAGCGGGTCCTGGGACGTCCCCCCCTGGAGGCCGTGGCCATGGAGCACCGGCAGGGGGTGGACCGGGTGCTCTCGGGCCTGCTGCGGTTTCCGGGCCCCGTGATCGGCGTGCTGGAATGCGCCATCGACGCCTTCGAGCGCCACGAGTTGCGGGTCGTCGGCACCGAGGGCCTGGTCGAGGTGGACCGGCCCTGGGTGCAGGGCGGTGCCCCGGTCCGCCTCGCCGTGCATCGCCAGGATCGGGGCACCGAGGTCTTCGAGGTACCCCCGGCGGACACCTACGCCCTGGAGGCCCGGGACCTGGCCGTCGCGCTGGCCACGGGGGCCTCCCCGGCCTTCCCGCTGGACGACAGCCTCTGGACCCTTTCCGCCATCGACGCCCTGTTCCGCTCCGCCGCCTCTGGAGCCGCCTGCCCCGTGGCCGGCCCGTAGGGATTCGCCGCCGTTCCCCCTCGCCGACGCCGATGGGCCGGGACTGGAATCCGGGCGGTGCCCCGGAGTACAGTAGGCCATCGCGGTCGGAGAAACGATCCATGGACGTGGGCAGCAGGAGGACTCCCTGGACCTTGTCTCTGGCGATGTGCATCGCTGCAGCAGCCTGCGGGGGCGGCGGGAATCCCCACCTGGAGGGACTGGACGTCGGCCCCATCCGGGACCCCGGACCGGTGGACCGCCTGGAAACGGACCCGGGCACCCCTCCCCAGGACGCCCCGGCACCGGACTCGGCCGATCTGCCCGCCACGGGACGCCTGGCACTGGATCCCGAAGCCATCGACTTCGGCGAAATCCCGGAAGGCACCACGGCGACCCGCTCCCTGCGGATCTCCAACGGCGGGACCGACCAGCTGCGGCTGCACACGGTGACCCTGGTGGACAACCCGGACGGGGAGTTCGCCCTCCAGACCGCCCTCCCGTCCGAAATCGCCCTGATGCCGACCCAGGCCCTGGAAATCGGCGTGACCGCCACCAACCGCCTCGGCGGAACGGGAACCCTCCAGGCAAGGGTCCGGGTCGTGTCCGACGACCCGGTGCGGCCGGAGGCCTTCGTGAACCTCCAGGCCCGCCGCTCCGGGAAGCCCTCCTGCGCCTTCCAGGTGACCGGCTGGACCGGGGACATGCTGGCCCTCGGGAACGTCCCCGCGGGGGGCAACCGGGAGGTGCTGCTTCCGATCGTCAACACCGGCAACGCGCCGCTGTCGTTCCAGAGAGTGGACCTTCTGGCCTGCTCGACCGCGGAACCGGTCCTCTGCGGAAACCAGTTCGGGAACCCAGACTGGATCCAGGGCGCCTTCGCCGACGACCCCAGCCCGACGATCGACCCGGGCCAGCAGGCGCGCATCCGCCTGTCGATCCAGGGCACCGCCGGCGTCCCGGGTACCGTGCTGAAGGCCCGCCTCCAGGGGATCTGGACCTGCGCCTCGGACCCGACCCTCCAGGTCTGGCCCGGGGAATGCCCCGCCGACGGCGACTGCCCGCCCAACCTGTGGGCCCGGATCGAGGATGCGGCCGTGATCGCCTCCCCCGCCGAGGTCCGGTTCGACCCGGTCCCGGTGGGATGCGCCGCGACCCGGACGGTCCGGCTGGCCCTGGCCGGCGAGGAGCCGCTTTCGGTGTCGGCGGTCCGGGTGGACCCGTCGTGCAACCAGGAAGGGGTCTTCACGGTGCAGACGCCCGGGATGCCGGCGACCCTGCGGCCCGAAGCACCCATCGAGGTTTCCATCTCCTTCGAGCCTCCCTCGGAGGCCCAGTTCCGGTGCCACCTGGACGTGCTGGACGCCTCCGGCGAAGGGTCCCTGATCCAGGTGCCCCTCACCGGGTCCGGGGTGGCCCCGGAGCCCCAGGTCGATTCCTTCACCCAGGGGACCCACGACCCCGACATCCTGCTGGTGGTCGATGCCTCGGGCTCGATGACCGACGATCTCGACGCCCTGAAGAAGGCCTTCGTCCCGTGGCTCCAGGCCTACGCGGCCGACGGCCGGAAGGCCCGGGTGGGCCTGATCGGCCTCTCGGTGGAACCGCAATGCGACCAGGTCGGCGTGCTCCAGGGACCGCCCCGGCTGCTGACGGTCGGCGATGCCGATGCATTCGCCGAGATGCTGGACCGCATGTACGGGGATCCGGCCTGCTCCCCGTCCATGGGGGAGGCGGGACTGGAGGCGGCCCGCCGGGCCCTCAGCAGCCCCCTGATCGACGACGAGGGCATCCCCTGCCGGAACGACCAGCCCTGCAACCCGCCCTACCGGTGCTACGACGGGTTCTGCGGAGGCGCCAACCGGGGATTCCTGCGCCCCCTGTCGCCGCTCGACGTGGTGATCTTCTCCGACGAGGACGACCAGTCGCCGGAAACGGTCGATGCCTACGCCCGGTTCCTGAAGGGGGTCAAGGGATTCGGCAATGACGCCCGGAGCCGGTTCGACGTGATCGCCGGGGACGTCCCCGGGGGCTGCGACCGTTCCGGAGCGACCGCCGAGGCCGCGCCGCGATACCTCCAGGCCGCCGATGCCACGGGCGGGGCCTTCCGGTCCTTCTGCTCGGGAAACCTGACCCAGTCGCTCCAGGACTTCGCCCGGACCTCCTTCCCCCTGGCCACCCGCTTCCGCCTCTCCCGTGCCCCCAGGCCCGAGACGGTCTCCGTGCGGATCGACGGGCAGGCCTGTTCGTTGGACTGGATCCTCCGGTCCAACCCCTGGCACGTGGAGTTCGTGGAGGAGGGCGCCTGCATGCCTGCCCCGGGGTCCTCCTTCGAGGTCCGGTATCTCCCGACCTGCCCCTGAAACGTACCGCCGGCATTTTCGGCTTGCCAGGAGGGCCGTCTGGGCGCTAGAACCGCTCCATGAGCGGCCCTCTCCCACCGCCAGGACGGCCTTCCCATCCAGGCATCTGGAGCCACGCCCTGGGGTACTTCCTGGCCTACGTCCCCTACAGCGCCCTGACCAAGGCCCTGACCAGCGGCCGCATCGGGTCGGGTCCCCCCGTGGACAGTTTCGAACTGCTGCCCCCGACCGTCGCCGCCTCGCTGGTCGGGATGGTGGTCTTCCTGACCGCGATGGACTGGTGGCGGTTCGCCACCCACGGTCGTCTGGGTCCCTGGAACCTCCCGCGGCCGACCCGCTGGACCTTCCTGTCCGGCGTGGGAACCGGCCTGGTCGTGATCACCACGACGATGGCCTACACCATCGAGGGGGTGTCCATCGTCTTCGCGATGCTGCTGATGCGCGGGGGCCTTCTGATCATGGCCCCCGTCGTGGACTTCCTGTCCCGCCGCCGGGTCCGGTGGTTTTCCTGGGCGGGCCTGGTGCTGTCGATGGCAGCGCTGCTGGTGGCCTTCTCCGAGCCCCCCAGGCCGGGGTCCGCCCGCTTCACGCTGAACCTGTTCCTGCTGGCCGACGTGGCGGTGTACCTGGCCTCCTACTTCCTGCGCCTGCGGTTCATGAGCCGCCTGGCCAAGTGCGACGATGCGGCCACGACGAAGCGCTACTTCGTCGAGGAGCAGATGGTGGCCACGCCGGTGATCCTGCTGGTCCTGGCCCTGCTGGCCGGGCTGGGGGACGTCTTCGGGCCCTTCGGGGGCGCCTTCGGGCACTTCACCGACTCCCTGGGCCGGGGCTTCACCTCGTTCTGGACCCGGGACCCGCCGGTCGTCGGGACGGCCATCGTCATCGGGATCTGTTCCCAGTTCACGGGGATCTTCGGGGGTCTGATCCTGCTGGACAAGAGCGAGAACGCCTTCGCGGTGCCGGTGAACCGCTGCTCCTCGGTCCTGGCGGGGGTCCTGGCGTCGCTGCTGCTCTGGTGGATCCTCCGCGATGCCGACCCGCCCCACCCGGCCCCCAATCCCTATGAAATGGCCGGTGCGGCGGTGGTGGTCCTGGCCATCGTCTTTTTGACCGTGCCGCCCCAGTGGGAGAAGCGCCGGGCCCTTCGCCGCGGGTGAGGCCGGTTCCGGGAGGGGGGGCTACCGGAACAGGGACTCTTCCCGGGCCAGCAGTTCCCGGGCCTTCCGGGCGAACCAGGCGTTCCATCCCGGGTGCCCCGCCGGGGACTCCCCGGACCCGGCGGCCGCCAGGTCGCGCCGGAACGCGGTCCGGTCCGCCCGGGGCAGGGCCAGGAAGACCGCCCGGGCCCAGAGGTTCCGGGGAGAGGAGGGAGCCGTTTCCAGGGCCCGGTCCAGCAACGCCGAGGCCGCCGCGGTGCCCCCGCCCCGGGACTCGGGCAGTTCCGCCAGGGCGACCCCCTGGAGGAACGATCCCATCCCCTCCAGGGCCCCGGGGTCCAGTTGCGCCAGGCGCTCCCCCGCGGCCCGGACCCGGCAGAGCCAGCGCCGCTGGGTCATCTGGACGAGCCCGCTCAAACCGTCCCGGTAGTAGTTCCACAGCGTGAAGGCCCACCAGCCCAGGGCCGGGGCGTCCTCGGGTCCCAGGGCGTCCAGCGCCTGCCAGACCTCGGCGCCCCCGGCGACCCGCTCCCGGAACGCGGGGTTCAGGGCCAGGGCCTTCTCGGCCGCCTGGAGGGCAATGCGGTAGAACTCCCCCTGCTCCCCCTCGCTCCGGGCATCCCACTGGGCCCGGAGCGCCCAGGCCGCCGCCAGTTGCACCCATCCCTCCCGGTCCCCGGGCACGGCCCGCGTCACCCGGGTCCAGGCGGCGACCAGTTGCTGGCTGCCCCGGGGCGAATCGCTCCGGAACAGGGCCTCCCGGGCCTCCCGGGCCAGGTCCCCGGCCCGGTCCGCCGGCAGGGGACGGGGGTCCGCCGACACCTTCCAGCCGGCCTTCCAGGAAAGACAGCCGCTGCCGACCCACCCGCACAGGACCAGCACCACGACCCTGCCCGTCCACCTCGCAACCATCGGGGGCCTCCGGTCAGACCGGCGGGAAGCATAGCAGCGGAATCCCGCACGAGGAAAGGGCAGATGCCGGGTTCCCGGACCGGGGGAGCCCGGACCCGGTGCCCCGGGACGGGAGGGTTCAGGAGGAGGGCATCGCCAGCGTCGGCAGCAGTTCCCGGACGCCCTGGGCGATGAACTCCACCGCCACCGCGGCCAGCATCAGGCCCATCAGCTTCATCAGGATGCGGCTGCCGGTGCTGCCGAGCCACCGCTGGAAGGTCTCGGCCCCCCGCATCAGCATCCAGGCGATGGTGCAGGTCGCCACGATGGACAGCACCACCGGGATGATCTTCCAGGAGATCTGGGTCGGGTTGGCCAGCAGCGTCACCGTGGCGATGGCCCCGGGCCCGGCCAGCTGGGGCACCGCCAGGGGGGTGATCGCCACGTCGTCCCGGTGGCTCGCGTCCTCCCGGTCCTCGGCCGTGGACCGGGTGCGGCTGCTCTGGCCGTGGAGCATGTCCAGGGCCACCCGCATCAGCAGGATGCCCCCGGCGACCCGGAAGGCCCCGATCGTGATGCCGAAGACCTTGAAGACCAGCATCCCCAGCAGCGCGAAGGCCAGCAGCACCCCCAGGGCCACCAGGCTGGCCCGGAGGGCCGTCCGGCGCCGTTCCTCGGGCGCCTGGCCGTCGGTCACCGCCAGGAAGACCGGCACGATGGCGATGGGGTCCACGATGAAGAAGATGGACGTGAAGGCCAGCAGGCTGAAGGAGGCGATCTCGTTCCACATGCCGGGACCCCGCCGCTCCGGGCGCCGGAAAGATAGGCCCGCCCGTCGGGCCGGTCAATGGGCACGAGCGGCCAGGGCATCGGCCCATGACCCGGCGGGATTCGGGTATGCTCTGGCGGGACCGGACTGGAGCCGGAGGAATGAAACGACCTGTCGTGCTGCTGGCGGCTTGCATCGGCCTGTGGGTCCCCGGGGCCTGCGGCGGGAGCGGCGGAAACGGAATCGATGCCATCGCCGTCCCCGACCCCGGGCCGGACCGTCCGGGGGAGGAGGTCCGGGACGTCCCCACCGCGGATTTCCCGGACGGCGCCCCGGAGGACCTCCCGGACCGGGATCCCGGGGCCGAGGGACCCGCCGATACCCCGCCGGAAGCCGCCCAGGACACGGAGGCAGGCCCCGACGCCGGGGACCCGGGACCCGGCGACGTCCCCGGCGGCGACGAGGGCCCCTTCGTCCGCCCGCAGGCCGGGGACCCCGTCCCCCCGGAGGAACTGGCCGCCGTGACCGACCTCTACCTGGACCTGATGGCGCGCCTGGGGTGGTTCGACCTGCTGGACGAGCGGGTCCACGGCTACCCCGATGGGGTCGCCCCCGGGCGCCCGGGCTACGGCACCTGGTGGAGCGGGGTCCGGATCCTGAAGGAAAACGGGCAGGTGCGGTACCTGCACTCGGCCGACGGCGCCGACAACAACGGCCTGCGCACCGCCCCGATGCTGGCCGGCGTGGCCTTCGCCCTGGCCCTCCGGGACGACCCCGACCGGGTCCGGCTGGCCGGGCGGATCGTCCGGGGCTTCCAGTCCTGGATCCTGGCCATGGAGCGGTCCTCCGTCCCCGACGCCCCCGTCCTGATGACCCGGGCCTCCTACCCCGAAAGCGTGGTCTGGACCGTCCGGGGCACCGAGGTCCGGATCGACTACTCCCTGAACCGCCCGGGTCTGGACAACGGCGCCTGCCAGTACGTGCACCTGCAGGACAACCCATGGTGGGGGGACCTCTACGTCAAGAACAAGCGCAGCAAGGACGACATCGGCCATCTGCTGCTGGCCATCGCCCTGGCGGACCCCCTGCTGCGGGACCACCCGGATCTCCGGCAGGACTGGGATCGCATGATGGACCTCTACCGCCGCTGGGCCCGGCAGGTCGAGGACGACGGGTGGCATATCGGCACCTGGGACCAGGACTTGAACCTCTGGTATCCCGAGGACGACCTGGCCTTCTACCTGATGGACATCAACGGGTTCGACCCCGAGTGCACGATCGCGCTGGCGACCCGCCTGATGGGCCGGGGCGACGAGGGGACGCTGGACTGCGGCAACGGCATCACGTTCCTGGACGACGCCGTGTCGATGAAGCCCAGCAACGCCCAGATGCTCCGGTCCTACCACGAGGCGGCCATCGCCCAGGCCCGCCTGAACGGGCGCCAGGGGATCCTCGGACCGCTGCTGGAGGGGCTGGCCCGGCGCCTGGACGCGATCTTCGACCCGCCGCCCGACGGGTCCGGCCCGCCCCGTCCCAGCGACGAGGACCTTGCCGAACTGGTGATCATGTCCCATGCGGTCGGCGTCCCCTCGACCTGGCGGGAGGCGCGCTTCTTCCACGACCGGGTCCGGGAGGCCCACGGCGCCTACCTGCGCCCCGAGAACCTGGCCCTCCTCCATCCCCTGGACCCCGAAACCCCCGACGGCCAGTACCCCTTCGACCCGGCGGGAGCGGGCATCGCCTTCCGCTATCTGGGCGCCGCCCTGGGGGCCTGCGCCTCCCCCTTCCGGGACCCCGGATCCGTGCCCCTGCTGGACTGCGACCGCGTCCGCTCGGCATTTTCCGCCGCGCCGGCGTATCATTGACGCGTCCCTGCGCAGGAGTCCCCGATGCGGCTTCATCGCCTGTCCTTCCTGGTGCCGATGGTCCTGCTGGCCCTGGGTTGCGGCGGCGGATCGACCGGGTCCCCGGACCTCCCGGACCCCGGAAGCGGCGACGTGTCGGACCCGGGGCCGGGTCTCGACGAGTCCCCGGCCGACCGCCCGGGCGGCGAGGTCCCCGGCGACGACGCGGTGGTCCCGGACGACGGGACGCCGCCCTCGGACCAGGGGGGCACGGACGTCCCCGGCGGGGAGACGGCCGAGGAGACCTTCGAGGAGGTCGAGACGCCCCGGCAGGCCACCTGCGCGGACCCGATCCCGGTCTGGGAGGGACGCACGCTGGGACCGGACCTGCCGGAGGTCGAGGAACTGGACCACGTGGTGGTGGCCTCGGCAGCCCAGGGCCCCGGTCTCTCGTGCGCCGCAGACGGCACCCCCCAGGGCGAGGCGGTCTTCCGCCTCGTCCTCGGCAGGAGCCTGCTGGTCGGCATCGCCGCCGAGGCCGTCGGCGGCGACGTGCAGGTGGCCGTCGCCTTCGTCCCGGAGACCTGCACCGGCACCGAGGCCGACTGCTTCACGTCCCCTGCCGGGGGCAACATCGCCGAGGACGGCGCCGTGCTGCCCCCGGGGGTCTGGCTGGCCGTGGTCCGCACGGTTCCCCTGGCCGGGGGCGCCGGGGCCGTCGGGCAGGAACTGGAGGTGTCCTTCTGGTTCGAGGTCTCCGAGGACTGCACCGACGGCGTGGACAACAACGAGGACGGGGACGCCGACTGCGAGGACCCTCTGTGCTTCTTCGCCGACGCCTGCACCGGGGGCCGTTCCGGCGAGGACTGCGCGGACCCCTTCCTGGTCGAAAACGGGCTTCCGGTGGCCCCCGGGACCGTGTTCAACGCCCACCAGACCCTGGCCGGGCGGCGGGACGACGTGCATCCGGGCCCCGGCTGCTGGGCCCGGGATCGGCAGGCCGGGGACCTGGTCTGGCGCTTCGTGCTGGACCGGGACATGACCGTCGAGGCCTCGATGGGCTTCTTCGACGGGACCTTCGGCCACGTCTTCCTGATGAACGAGTCCTGCAGCCAGGTCGAGGCCTGCATCCCGCCGGTCTTCGGCCAGGAGCCCTTCGTGCTGGCCACGCTGGGCCCGGGGACCTGGCACGCCGTGGCCGACTTCGGGGACCCGGCGCCCCAGGACCTCTCCTTCGAGTTCTTCCTGATCTTCGACGAGCCATGAGGCCTGCGACGCGTCCCTTTCCCGGGGTTCTGGCCGCCGTCGCACTGGCGATCCTCGTGGTTCCCGCGTCGGGAAGGCCTTCCCGGGAGGCCGCGATCCATCCCCTGGCCCGGCCCGTGGCGCTGGAGGACCCCTCGGGGACCGCGATGGACACCCTGGGGCAGGCCCTGCGCCGGGCCGACCGGCGGCAGGGGACGGCCCGGATCGTCGTGCTGGGGGCCTCCCACACCGCCGCCGATCACTTCACGGGGTTCCTGCGCAGGGCGCTCCAGCGCCGGTACGGCGACGGCGGCCCGGGCCTGCTGCTGCCGGGCCGACCCTGGAAGGGCGCCCGCCACGACGCCCTGGAACTCCAGGCCTCCCCGGGCTGGCAGACCGTTCGCCCGAACCGAACCGTTCCCGATCCAGACGTCCTGTTCGGCATCGCCGGGGCGGCCGTGGCCTCCTCCGGGGCCGGGGAATGGCTGCGGGTGGCCCCCCGGGACGAGCCGCCCCCCCGGGCCCGCTTCGATCGGGTCGAGGTCTGGTCCCTGGGCCGGCCCGACGGGGGGACCTTCGAGGTGCGCATGGGGTCCCGGGTCCTCGGGACCATCTCCACCCGGTCCCCCGACGTCCGGGCCCTCCGGTGGGAGATGGCCGGGATGCGCCGGCCGGGGCCCTTGGAGATCCGGGCCCTGGGCGACGGGGAGGTCCGCATCCTGGGCCTCGTGCTGGACCGACGCCGCCCCGGGGTCACGATGGACGCCCTCGGGGTTCCCGGGGCAACCTTCGCCGACCGGATGGCGGCCCCGGAGGACCTGTTGCGGGAGACCTTGCGCTTCCGGGACCCGGACCTCCTGGTCCTGGCCTTCGGGACCAACGAGGCCTACGACCCCGACCTGGACCTCGAGGCGTACCGGACCTCCCTCCAGGCCGGTCTTGCGCGGCTCCGGGCCTGGGCGCCCCGGGCCTCCTGCCTGGTCCTGGGTCCCGGGGGGCTCCCGAGGGCCCCCGATCCGCCCGGATCCCCGCCGGGCACCCGGCGTGGGCAGATCACCGAGTTTCAGCGCCAGGCGGCCCGGGAGGCCGGGTGCGCCTTCTTCGACCTCGCCGCCCTGATGGGAGAGGAGGAGGGCATGGAGCGTTGGGTCGCGGCCTCCCTGGCCTCCCGGGACCGGGTCCATCTCACCGAGGCCGGCTACCGGGTCCTCGGCGAGGCCCTCCTCCGGGGCCTCCTCGATGCCGTGCGCCGTCGCTGACGGGCCCGCCCGGCCTACCGGCGTGCAGCCTCATCGCCTGGCGTCCGTCATGAGGGCCGTATTCCCCTCCGCGCCCCCCGGTGCGCGGTTCACCGCATCGAGGGATGGGACCGCTCCGTTGGCGAGCCCTGTTTCAGAAGCAGAGTTCCTCTTTTCGGGTGCATCCCTGGTCGATCACATTCGGTTCGTCAAAGATGCCCGTGATCCACAGCCGTCCCGTTGGAGAAGGTTCGATCAGAAAACGGCTGCAGATACAGAAGTGGCGCTCCGGGTTTCCATGGTCCTGGGCACGTTTCCATCTGAGTGATCCCCTCAAACCGTTTTGGGGTCAATTGGAAGCCTCGGAATGGCGCCGGGAGCCCTTCATGGGCACATTTCGATGTGTAGCAACGGGTTTCATGCGGCACCTCCGGACGGCAAGGTTTGCTCCGGGAAGTCCAGGCCGAAGGCCAGAGTGGCGAAGTGGCGGAGCCAGACGAGAGGAAGCCAGCGGACCAGGGCATGGCCTTTCCAGCCCATCTGGAACGCCGAGTGGGTTCGGGTTCGGACCGTGTTGGCCTTGTAGAGTCGGTCGAGACCCTTGCCTTCGATGTGATGACCGATGAGGCAGACCAGGAAGTAGGCGCATGCCACCACGAGGATATTGAAACGGCGTGGACCACGCCGGATCGAACCGTCGAGGTGTCCCGTGATTCGAGGCAGGTCTCCAATCGCCTCGAAGGCCGTGACCGGGCCTTGAAGGTCCGAAGAAGGCAATGCTCCTACGTCAACATATCGGTTTGGTCGGCGGAATCCAGGCAGGATCGCTCTGTTTTCTGCAGAAAGCCGGCTTGCCGCCGCCCGGGTCCCTTTGTACCCCACGGGCATCTCCTTGACATGTCGTGATGGGGGGGGGAAGGACGGTGGCAAGATCGAGACCTGTGAATGCCACGCCATGAGGAAAAAGCGTTCACGGGTTTGTGGAACGCCATACGCAGCAGCGTTCAATAGCGTGTAGGCGACCGAATACCCGAGTTCCTCGAGGTTCTCCGAAATCTCCTCGGCGATGTTTCGGCCTCCGTAGTTGAGGATGTCAGGGACGTTCTCCATCAGAATCGCAACTGGCCTCAACGTGGCCACGAATCTCAGGTAGTGTTCGTAGAGCGAGCCGCGCTCGTCAAGTTGGAAGGCTTCCGGATGGTCCTTGACCTTTCGCAGTTTCTGTACCGCACCCGGTTCCCTGGACACAAGTTTGTACCTGACGACGCCCGCCGGTCAAGGGGGGAGTCGACGCCGACGTTCATGCGGCCTCCTGGGGGCAGTCCCTGCGGGCCTGAGCTGGGCTCCG
>JAGOKF010000010.1 GCA_017994695.1 Myxococcota bacterium
GAGGGGATTCCTGGTCCGGGGAATGTGGTTCCTGGCCGCCCGGGGCCAGAGGGTCCAGGCGGCCAGGAACCACATTCCCCGGACCAGGAATCCCCTCCGATCCAGCGCGGGTGGTCCGTCCATGGGCCCCCTCAGGTGTTCCAGTCCTGGGTCAGTTTCCGGATGCGTCGCCGGGACTCGGTGGAGATGTCCGTCCACCCGATGAACAGGTAGCAGCAGAGCCAGAACAGGGTCCAGTCGAAGGCGAGGTTCCGGGGGAGCCAGTCCAGGAAGACCCCCAGCACGACCGACAGGGCCACCGAGAACCAGACGAAATTCAGGATGATCTTCAGGTACCAGGACCAGTGGCGGCCGTGATGCCCGATGAAGGGCACCAGGGAGAGGTTCATGGCCCCCAGCAGCAGCAGCATCGGCACCCCGATCCAGGCCATCCACGGGGTCGCCTGGAAGAGGTGCCCGTTCACCAGCGCCACGGTCGTCAGCGCCGAGGCCGGCCGCGGGAACCCGATGAAGAAGGCCGGGACGTCCAGGCGACGGACGTTGAACCGGGCGAAGCGGATGCTGCCCGAGATGACGGGGATGGCCGCCAGCACCACCGCGATCGCCGCCTGGATTCCGGGATGCGCCTCGAGGCCGGGGAGCACGGTGCCCCTGCGGTAGGCCAGGTACACCAGGAACGAGGGGGCCACCGAGTAGGCGACCAGGTCCGCCACGTTGTCGAACTCGGCCCCGAACTTGTTCATCTGCTTCAGGGCCCGGGCGACCACCCCGTCGAAGGAGTCGAAGAAGAAGGCCACCAGGATGCCGAACCCCGACCAGAACAGGTAGGTCCTGACCTGTTCCAGGGGGGCGTCGGCCGGCAGCCCCATGCCCTCCATCGCGACCAGCATCGTCGCGATGCCCCCGGAGATGTTCCCCACCGTCATCAGGTCCTTGGCCTTGAAAAACATCAGTTCACCGTCCCTTTCTTGTCGTCCGGATCGCCCTCCCCGGCAGCCCCGGGGCGATCGTCGTTCCCCGACAGCAGTCCCTCCGGGTCCTCGGCGGCCTCGAGGGATTTCAGGAAGCCCATCCATTGGCGCCGCGATGCCTCGGCGACGTCCTGGGGCTGGGCCTTCCGGAAGACCTCGGTCTTCACGTAGAAGGGGGCTCGGGCGAGCAGGCACAGGATCATCGTGTCCGAGGGCCGCGCATCCAGGTCGGTCATCCGTGCCCCCTGGCGGATCCGCAGCCGGGCGTAGTAGATGTCCTCCCGGAGGTCGGTGACCTCCCCCTCGACCACGTCCATCCCGAAGGCCTTCAGGGTCTCAAAGAACAGTTCGTGGGTCATCGGGCGGGGATGCTCGATGTCCTCCCAGACCATGTCCAGCACCTGGGCCTCGGCCATCCCGATCCGGATCACCAGGGATTCCTCCCCCTCGACTGCCCGGAGGATCACCACCGGCCCCTCCTCCTCGTCGGGGACCAGGACCCCCAGCACATGCATCTCCACCCGACCCGGTCCGCGCCTCACGATTCCTCCCAGCGGGCCAGCGTGCCCCGCAGGCTGTGGGCCAGGATCTCGTCCACCAGGACCCGGGCCATCCGTCCCCGGGCCCGTTCCGGCGGGAGGTCTGATCGGAAGTGGACCGGCACGTTGGTCCCGGACCTTCCCTGGACCTCCCCCCGCCGATCCCCGGCGCCCTCCCGGCTCCTCGTCGCGTCCCGAGTCGGCCCCTCGACCAGCACGTCCAGTTCCCGGCCCCGGTACCGTTCCATCCGGGAGGCCGTGATCCCGTCCTGCAACGCCTGGAGCTCCGCCAGTCGCGCCGCCTTCTCCCCGGCCGGGACGTCGTCGGGCCAGCGGGCCGCGGCGGTCCCGGGGCGGGGGGAATAGGCGAAACTGAACATGCCGTCGAACCGGGCTTCCCGGACCAGGGCGAGGGTCGCCTGGAAGTCCTCCCGGGTCTCCCCGGGAAACCCGACGATCACGTCCGTCGACAGGGCGATGTCCGGGCAGGCCCGCCGGACCCGCTCGAGCCGGCCGAGGTAGTGGGCCGCCGTGTATCCCCGGTGCATCCTCTGCAGCACCGCGTCCGATCCCGCCTGGACCGGGAGGTGCAGGTAGGGGGCCAGGTTCGGCAGGCTTCCGAAGAGGTCCAGCAGCCGGTCCTCGGCGTCCGCCGGGTGGGACGTGACGAACCGGATGCGCCGCAGGCCCGGGATCGCCGCGACGGTTTCCAACAAATCCGCAAACCGGGGTTCCCCCGGCAGGCCCCGGCCCCAGGCATTGACGTTCTGTCCCAGCAGCGTGACCTCCCGGACCCCCGCGGAAACCAGGCCCCGGATCTCCCGGACCAGCATGTCCGGGGGCTTGCTGGCCTCCCGTCCCCGCACGAAGGGCACGATGCAGTAGGAGCAGAAGCGGTTGCATCCCTTGGTGACGGTGACGAAGGCCGTGGGCCCGGGCTCCGACGACGGGTCAACCGGAAGGAAGCGGTAGTCCTCCGGGTCGTCCTGGCCGGTGACCGCGACCCTGCTTCCTTCGTCCAGGTCCCGGATCATCCCCGGGAGGTCCGGGATCCGATCGGGGCCGAACACCAGGTCCAGCCAGGGAACCCGGTCCAGCAGTTCCCGGCCGTGCTGCTGGGCGACGCATCCGCAGACCGCGATCTTCATCCCCGGGCGGGACTCCTTCAGGGGCCGCAGGCGGGCCAGCGTCCCCAGGACCTTGTTCTCGGGGCGGGCCCGGACGCTGCAGGTGTTGATCAGGATGAGGTCGGCCCCGGCCGGGTCCGGCGTCTCCCGGTATCCCAGCCGGGCCAGCACCTGGACGATCCTCCGGCTGTCGTGGACGTTCATCTGGCAGCCGTGGGTGATCACGTGGACCGTCCGGGACGGCGCGTCGCAGCAGGCATCGGTGGAGGGAGTCCCGATCATGCCCGGGAGACTACTTCCCGCGGCCCACCCGGTCAAGGGCTCGGGGCCTCCGGCGCCTGCTCCCCGGGCGGGTCGGCGGCAGCCGGTCCAGCAGGCGGATCACCCGTTCCGGCAGGTCCTCCGGAACCGGGGAGAACCGGCCGCCAAAGGCCCTCTCGACGTACCAGCGGGCCAGTTCCCGGGCGGTCTCCCCCGCCTCGGGCACCTCCCGGGCGACCCGCTCGGCGAACTCCCGCTGGGTCTCGGAGGAGGGCCGCTCGACCCCCCGGGACTCCATCGCCCGGACCAGGGTCCGCCAGGATCGGGCCACGGGGTCGGCGGCGGGCAGCAGGCCCGGAGGGACGCGTCGCCGGGTGCGGACCCGCCACAGGACCAGCCAGGCGATGGCCAGGGTCCCGGCAATCCCCAGGGCCCAGCGCCCCCAGGGCACCGATCGCAGAGCGTCCCGCAGGGCCCGAAGGTCGTCCCTGTTCACGGGAGCGGCGAACCCCGTCTGCCCCCGCCGAACCCCGAAGAGGGCCGCCAGGGCCGAGACCTGCTTCTCCAGGTTGTATTCCACGACCCACCGGTACCAGGCCAGTTTCCAGGCGTCCAGGGCGTCCGAGACCCCCTTCCACCAGGAGGACCGAGTCCGGAGGTCCAGCGCCGAGGGCGGCGTGGGATCGAAGGTGACGAATCCGGCCTGGGGGAAGAAGACCTCGACCCAGGAGTGGGCATCCGCCCGGCGCAGGGCGACGTACCCGCCATAGGGGTTCGGGACGCCGCCGTAGAACCCGTTGACGATCCGGGCGGGCACCCCGGCCAGGCGCAGCAGCACCACCATGGCCGACGCGAAGTACTCGCAGTGTCCCCGCCGGTCCCGGATCAGGAAGTCGGCCAGGGGATCCTCCTCCCCGTGGGAGACGTCCAGGGAGTATGTGAACTCCCGGCGCAGGAAGGACTCGACCCGGAGGGCCAGATCGTAGCGGTTCGCCGCGCCCCGGGCCAGGTCCTCGGCCAGCCGCCGCACCTCCTCCTTCTGGGGCGGCAGGTCCAGCCAGAGGTCCCGGACCCAGGAGGGATCGGGCTCCTCGAGCCGGCGGAGCACCTCCGGGTCCTCCCTCCGGGGATCGCTCCAGGCGGTGTAGGTGATGGCGACCTGGGGAGGCCCGGTGACGACCACGTCCCCGGCGTCGTCCACGAAGAACCGCCAGTGGGCAGGCCGCAGGGCCTCCATCACGCTGGAGGGGCGCTGGAAGGCCAGGATGTCCGGTTCCCCGAAGAGGACCCGGGGCGTTCCGGCCATGGGCTCCAGGTACACCTCCTGGACTCGCAGACCCCCGTCGTCGTCCGGGATGGGAACCCCCGGAAACAGCACCATCCGTCCCTGGGCGTCCATCCGCATCGGGCGCCGCTTCCGGGTGGTCTTGTGCCAGGCCTTGCCGTCGTACTGGTCGAGGGACTGTCCCTTCATCCGGAACGGCACCTCGGGCGCCCCTCCGGCGACCCGGACGCGCATCACCACCTCGGGGTCCTCGACGAGGGTCCCGAAATCCCCCAGCCGCACCTCCTCCGAGAACCCCGTCACCGCCATCCCCCGCCGGGACTGCTGGGCGAAGAAGCCCAGTCCCAGGCGCGGGACCGCGAAGAAGAAAACCAGGGAGAACAGGAAGACCGCCAGCGTGATCCCCGCGGTCATCCACAGGAAGGCCGGCGGGACGATCCCCTTTCTGGAGAGAGCCAGTTCCAGGCTCCTGGGGTCGTCCCCGGGCCCTCCCAGCACCGCCTCGACGCCGCCCCGGAGATTCGCCAGCAGGAGGCCCATCGTGAGGATCACGACGTAGGGGAAGAGCAGCACGCCGAAGGACAGGCCGGGGTTCACCACCGCGGCGGAGATCACCATCAGGAAGGACAGGGCATACACCTGGACGAAGTCCGGTGCCCGAGAAAGCAGCAGCGCCTTCCAGCAGGCCAGGAAGACGGCATAGAAGATCGCCGCGAACAGGTAGTCCCCGGACCGGACGCCCCAGGCGGCGACCGCCACCCCAACGGCCAGGGCCAGGACGCCGGCCGACCGACGGACCCACTTCCGGGCGGCCCAGGACCCGACGAACGGGCCGGCCCCCAGGAGGACGAAGGCCGGAGCCCCGATGGCCCACCCGAACTCCCCGGACAGGAAGAGTGCCAGGAAGGCCGTCCAGAGCGTGCCGGCGGTGACCAGTCGGTGAAACCGATCGAAGGGCATCGGGAACTGCTCCCCCCTTCTCCGGGGTTCAGGGACGGATGAAGACCGCCTCGGCCCCCGCCTCCTTCCGGAGGAATTCCTCCAGCCGGCTCTCGATCCCCGGCGGATTCATCTCCATCGCCGGCATCGTCGCCAGGGCGTCCAGCAGACGGAGCCCCTGGGCTTCTCCCGCCCCCGGATCCACCACCCCGTTCAGGCTTACCAGCCCGACCCGCCGCCCCCGCCGGATCGCCGCGACGGCCACGGACGCGGCCTTCTCGATCGCCTCCTCCAGCCTGGCCTCGCCGTCCGCGCCGGGCGGCAGCACGTTGGACAGTGCCACCCACAGCACCGGGGAGGTTAGGCGCTCGAACTCCCGCACCAGCGGCGGGTCGATCCCGGCCGATCTCCGGTAGGCGATCCACTTGGGCGGGTCCCCCGGGCGAAAGTCCCGGAGTCCCAGAAAATCCCCTCCGGCGCCGGGCTGCAGGCGCCCTCGCTCGTCGCCGGGGTCGTTCGGGGGCGCCTCGACCTCGGGAACCGGGTGCACCCTCGGATGGACCAGCACCCGGGTGGGCTCCGGGAGGATCAAGGCCTTCCGGAAGAAGCCGAAGGGGAAGGTCGTCGCCACGACGAGCCCCCTCACGGCGAACTCGCCCCGACGGGGAAAGGTCAGGCGGGCGACTCCCTCGGCCTCCCCGGACGGGGACAGGACCAGGAAGCGGGCCGGAATGACGGATGCCCCCAGCACGTCCGGCCAGACCTCCAGGGAGTACGCCGGGCGGCTGCGGGCCACCGACCGGACCCGGAGGGCGACCAGCGAGGTCCCCGAGACGCTCCCCCGCATCTCGGGCATCGGGTCGCAGCGGATGCCGCGAAGATTGGTTTCGGACAGGATCCCGCTGAGGACGATCAGGGCCAGGGAGAGGCCGAAGACCAGGTAGAGCAGGTTGTTGCCGGTGTTGACCGCGGCGATCCCCAGGCCCACGGCGACCACGAAGACGACCCGCCCCTCCCGGGTGAACGACAGTTTCCTGGGGAAGAAGTCGCTGCGCCAGACGTAGTTCGCCAGACGGCCCATCGCCCCCCCGGGTCAGTCTCCCGGGACCGGCGTCCGGGCCAGGAGGTCCGACAGCACCGCCGAGGCCTCCTCCCGGACCAGGGATCCCTGGACGCCCCGTCCCCGGGGCACGACCCGGTGGGCGCAGGTGGGAAGCAGCATCGCCTTCACGTCGTCCGCCAGCACGAAGTCCCGCCCCTCCAGCAGGGCCCGGGCCCGGCAGGCCGACATCAGGCTCACCGCCCCCCGGGTCGAGATCCCCAGTTCCAGGCCCTCGTGGCGCCGGGTCCGCTCCACCAGTTCCATCACGTAGTCCATCACCGGAGCCGGAATGGACACCTCGGCCACGCGCCGCTGGGCCTCCAGGATGGCCTCGGGCCCCGTGACCGGCACGACCAGGTCCTCGACCTTGTCCGAATAGCCGTTCACCTCGACGATGCGCCGCTCGGCCTCCCGGGGCGGGTAGCCGATGGTCAGGCGCACCAGGAAGCGATCCATCTGGGACTCGGGCAGGGGATAGGTCCCGTGGTGCTCGTGGGGGTTCTGGGTGGCGATCACCAGGAAGGGGTCGGGAAGGGGACGGGTCTCCCGGTCGATGGACACCTGCCTCTCGCTCATGGCCTCCAGCAGCGCGGACTGGGTCCGGGGACCGGCCCGGTTCACCTCGTCGGCCAGCACCACGTGGGCGAAGATCGGGCCGGGATGGAAGGAGAAGGACTCGTTCCTGGGGGACCAGGTGCTGACCCCCGTGATGTCCGACGGCAGCAGGTCCGAGGTGAACTGGATCCGCCGGAAGTCCCCGCCGATGGCCCGGGCCAGCGCCCGGGCCAGCACCGTCTTGCCGGCCCCCGGGACGTCCTCCAGCAGCACGTGTCCCCTGGCCAGCAGCGCCGTCACGGCGTGGGTGACCACCCCCTCCTTTCCCAGGAAGACCTTCTCGACCTCCCGCACCACCGCGGATCCCAACAGGGCCGCCTGTTGAAGCGACGGACTCAACGACTCCCCTCCCGGGCCATGGAACGCATCCGTTCCACCAGGACCTTGACCGTTTTCGAACCGCAGGCGACGCCGGGGAGGAACCCGCATCCGTCCCAGGACACCACGGACTCCCTTCCCGGGTCCGCCGCCGCCCGGGCAACATAGGCATCCCGGACGTCCGTGGGAAGGCCGGCCCCGGGAAGCACCCATAGGACGTGGCCCTCGGCCTTGCCGGCAGCGGATTCGGCATCGACCCGGGACACGATGGCGGCCGCGGCTCCGGCCCGCCGGAGGTCCCAGCGAACCCTCAGGGCCTCCTGGGGATCCCCCTTGGGGCCGGCCAGGGCCCGGGCGAAGACGCGGGCGAAGGCCCCGTCGAGGACCTCCGGGCGGAAGCGCTGCTGGGTCTCGACGATCTCCTCGATCCAGGGACGGAAGGGTTCCTCCAGGGCCTCGCGAAGGGCGCGGTCCAGGTCCTCCGGCCGCCCGGGCAGCGGCGAGGCGATCGCGCCCACCGCCGCGACCACTTCGGGCATCCCGATCCCCAGCCACCGGGCCCAGGTTCCCCCGATGCCTGACGAAACGAGCATCACCCGGCCCGCCCCCAGCAGCCCGGCCAGGCAGCGGACCTGTCCAGGCGTCGCCAGTCCGGCCCGGGCCTCGGGGCTGTCCCCCTCCAGGGACACCAGAGCCACCTGCCCGTCATCGGCGAGGTCCCAGATCCACGGCTCCGCCCACGAGAGGTCCATGCCCGGACCGCCGGGCAGCACCAGGGCCACCGGCCCCTTCTTCCCCAGGACCCGGGCCGAGGCCCCCTCGCAGGAGACCTCCCGGGACTTCGGAGCCTTGGGCATCCGGGGCGCCCCGACCCAGCGCACCTTGCCCTTGCGGGGAGCCTCCAGGCCCATCACCCAGGCGGCCCGGTTCGCCGCCGCGGCGACCTCGGGGTCCCTGTGGGACAGCGCCGAGGCCACTGCGGACACCTCCCCCTCCCCTCCCAGGAAGGCCAGCACCTCGAGGGCCTTCCCGGCGACCTTCGGCTCCTCGTAACTGGGCTGGCGCCTGGCGAGGGCCAGGATCGACGAGTCCCCCAGATGCCACCCGACCTCCAGGGCCAGCACCCGGAGGGAAGGGTCCGGGTCCTCTTCGGCCAGTTCCCTCACCAGGTCCGCCAACGCGTCCGCCCGGGTCTCCTCCAGGACCAGCAGCCCCGCCTTCCGGATGGCCGGGTCCCCGTCGGAAAGGGCCGCCCGCAGCGGCTCCCCGATGGCCTCGGGCCCGAAGGAGGCCAGGGCCTTCAGCAGGGTCGTCCTGGGGACGGCCCCCTTCCCCTGCAGGAATCGCGACGCCAGTGCCTGCCGCCCCTCGGGGGTCCGGTGGGTGGTCAGGAAGCGCAGCAGGAACTCCCGTACCCGGGGAGCCGGGTGATCGAGGAGCGGGATCAGGGCGGCGGTGGCTCCGGGCCCCGCGGCCAGCAGGCACTGCTGAATGCCCTCGTTCCGACCGTCCCCGGTCCGGAGGGCGAATACCAGCCCTTCCAGCCCCGGATCTCCCATGTCCAGCAGCAGCCGGCACGCCAGGTCCCGGTCCTCCTGCTCCCCGAGCGCCCGGGTCAGGGAGGGGACCGCTTCGGTCCGCTCCCGCATCGCGAGCCCCCGGAGGAGCCGGGCCCGGAACTCCGGGGCACGATCCCGCCGGGCCAGTTCCTCCCAGGCCTGCACCAGACAGGCGGCCAGCCCCTCGGAAGGCGATCCCAGCATCGCGTCCAGCGCCAGGTCCCGGAGGTCCCCGTCCGTTCCCAGGATCCAGGGACATCCCAGCCCGGTGTCCACCGGGGTCTTCCGCGTTCGCACCTGCGTCCACGCCGCGCGGAACACCGGCTCCCAGGCGGCCTCGCGCCCCATCGCCTTCCCCTCGGCCAGGAGGCGCAGGACCCCCTTGCCGAACTCCGGGCAGGAGAAGCGGCCCTCGTCCCCGGCCAGGGCCGCCCTGGCGAGGGCGGGGCGGCGGATGCCCAGCCGGTTCCCCACGAAGAGGCACCCGGCCTCTCCCTGGGCCTCGGCCACCCGGACCACCCGGGCAGCGATCTCGTCGTCCTCGGGCCGGGCGTCGGCCACGGCGGCGAGCCCCTTCTCCCAGCGGGGCAACAGGTCCTTTCGGGACAGGAGGAACTCCTCGGCCCGGTCGCCCTCCTCCCCCGGGGCCGCCAGGGACTTCAGGGCCTGTTCCGGGGTCCGGAAGGGCTTCGGGGCCTGGGAAGGCCGGGCCCATGCAACGGCGGCCGTGCACGCCAGCCACCCCACCGTGATCACCGTGTTGCACCAGCGGTTCCCTGCCATCTTCAGCCCCCTCTGCCAGTCCCGCCGTGACGCCCGGCCCGGGAAACACCACGGCGAGGGAAGTCTAGCACGCGAGGAATCGACCGACGGAACACGGAGTACACACCTGGAAGGTCGGCTTCCGGCATTCGGCGGACCCGGACCGGACGACGAAGGCCTTCCGGAGCCCCGGATGGAACTTCCCGTCCGGGCCTCGCACCCGCATCCCTGCCTCGGATCAGGGTCCGGGAAGAAGAACCCGGATCGCCTGCGATCCGGTCCTAGAAGCGGCCGCCCCGGTCCCGGTCGTGGCCCCGATCCCGGCCCCGGCCGCCCCGGTCCTCGAAGCCCGTGTCGTAGCCGCCACCGGCGTTGTATCCCCGGTCGCCGCCACGGCTTCCGCCGGAATACCCGCCGCCGTAGCCGCCGCCCCGGGGTCCCCGATCCTCGCGGGGACGGGGCTCATCGACCTTGATGGCCCGGCCGTCGAGCATCGAACCGTCCAGTTCGGCCTTGGCCCGGCTCGCCGCCTCTTCCGTCGCGAACGTGACGAACCCGAATCCCTTGGATCGCCCGGTCGCGCGATCCATCACGACCGTCGCCTCGATCACCTCCCCGAACCGCTCGCACGCGGCCCGCAGAGAAGCGTCCGTCGTCGCCCACGCCAGACCACCGAAAAACAGCTTCGTCCCCATCGAACTCCTCCCAAGAACCCCCGGGAAACCCACCGCCCGGCCGGTCGTCCGCCCCTTGCGGACCTGCGGAAGGCCATCATCCGTCGTCCCTGGTACCCGGGGACCCGGACAGGCCAAGGAACCCCTGAACGCACATCCAGCGAATCGAAGACAGGACAGGAGAAGTCGTCGGGGACGCGTCCGGAACCAAGGCCTCTGTGCCGCCTCCAGCGATGCGTCAAAAGTACGCGGCCTGGGGATTGGCTGTCAAGCCCCGGATCCGTCACGTCCTCCGTGCCGGAGCCCCCCGGATCGTCAGGACCAGTTCCGCCGCGATGGCCACCGCGATCTCGGCGGGGGTCTCGGCGCCGATGTCCAGCCCCACGGGGCAGTGCACCCGGTCCAGGAGGCCGGGGTCCACCCCCTCCGCCAGCAGGGTCTTCCAGAACTCGGCCTTCTTGCGCCGGGATGCCATCAGGCCGATGTAGGCCACCGGCCTTCCCAGCAGGGCCCGGAGCACCTCCAGGTCGTCCTGGTGGTTCGGGTTCACGATCACGCAGTGATCCCGGGGTCCCAGGGGCATCTCCCGGGCGAGGGCCTCGGGATCCCCCGAAACGCCCGTCGCCCCGGCCAGCCGTTCGGCCCCGAGGAGTTCCTCCCGGCGGTCCACCACCACGCGGTCGAACCCCAGCGAGCCCAGGATGGCCTGCAGGGCGATCCCCACGTGCCCGGCGCCGAAGATCACGCCCCGGGGACGGATCCCGAACGGTTCCAGCAGGAATTCCATCCGCCCCCCGCAGGCCATCCCCCCGGCCTCGTCGGAGGCGAGGTCCCACTCGAACCGGGTCACCTCGGGCGCTTCCAGCAGTTTCCGGGCCCTCTCGATGACGCGGCTCTCCACCGCCCCTCCCCCGACGGTCCCCTCGAGCCTCCCGTCCGCGGCCACCAGCATCTTGGCCCCGACCTTCCGGGGACTGGATCCCCGGCTTCCGATCACGGTGGCGACGACGAAGGGCACCCCTTCCCGGACCCATTCGGCCATCGTCCGGACGACCATCTCCGAGTCCAACGTCTTCACGAGGCCTCCCTCTTTCGCCCTCAATCCTTGAAAGTCACCGGAGGAATCCCGCCAGGTTCACCGAAAAGGACTCCCGCCGATCCCAGGCCAGGTCCTGGGATCCGAACGCCCCCATCCGGAAGCCGGGGGACCGGACCGCCGTCAGGTTGACCCGCAGGGAGCCGCCCGGGAGCACCGGCTCCCCGATCCAGGCTTCCAGGTCCGGCAGCCCCACCTCCCGGATTCCCCCGTCGGCGATCACCGACCACGCGGTCCACCCGGAGGAACTGCTGACGAGGGCCTGGAGGTACGAGGGACCCCCTCCGGCCGGTGCCGCCAGCGGCTCCCAGGCCAGGCGACGCCCATCCCAGAATGCCCCGGCCGCGGGGTCCACGATCCAGGGGTACCCGAGGAAGCCCGGCAGGCGGTGGAACCGTCGCCCGGCCAGCAGCACCCGGCCCCCGGCGGTCACGCCGGCCCGGAGGTCCACGTCGGATCGGGGCGCGAACACCTCCCAGAAGGAGTGGCCGTCCCACGTCAGCACCCGCCCCCCGGCCCCGAACATCCAGGCCCGGTCCGGCCCGACCACGACGATGCCCGCGAGGTCCGGGTTCCCCGGCGCCCGGAGGATCGTCACGTCCTCCGGTCCGACCCGCAGCAGCACTCCCCGGTCCCCCGCCGCCATGCACATGTCCCGGTCCAGGCAGTCCAGTCCCCGCAGGGTGTCGGTCACCGGCTGGTCCACCTCGAAGCCCCTCCCGGAGACCCCCCGGAACACGATGCCCCCGTCCCCGACGCCCAGGATCTCTCCCCCGGGAAAGCGCCGGATGGCCCGGATTCCCCGGACCGCCGCCGGGAGGGGCTCCCCGACCCAGGCGGCCCCGTCCCAGGACCAGAGAGACGCCCCCCCTCCCACCGACACGCGATCCCCGGACTCCCCCGCCACCGCGACCAGGTCCACCGCCAGGGGCACCGGGAGATCCCGGACCCCGTCGGCCCGCAGGCGGCGAACGGTTCCCCCGGCCCCCACGAACCAGATGTCGCCGTCGGAGGCCGCATGGACGCCGTACAGGGGCCGGTCCACCCGGAGAGGCCCGCCCTGGAAGGCGGTCCCGTCGAACTCCCAGGTCCCGCCCGAAGCGTCGGTCGCCACGGCCCTCCCGTCGGACAGGGGAGCCATCGCCGTGATCTCGGCCAGGGGGGCCGTCACGGCGGCCAGGCCCCCGCCGGAGTCCTCCGCCAGCGCGACGCCCCCCGCCCCCGGCGACGGGGGCGCGAAGGGGTCCACCCGGCGCGCCAGGGCGACGCTGTAGGGCATCCCGTTGGAGGAGGTCCCCGGAGCGGCGGCGGCGGACGTGGTCACGTAGAAGGCGTAGCCAAGGCCCCCGTAGTCCCCTTGGAAATGCCGGGGCTGCCAGGGGAAGCGGATCCGGTCGCCCTGGCGCTGCTGCACGTTCAGCATCGGCAGCCAGCCGTCCTCCCCCAGTTCATAGGACGCGATCACGTAGGGGGGATTCGACCCGAAGGGGGCTTCAGGCAGGGCCCCGGTGGCCAGCACGAACTCGCCGTCGGTCTCCCGGTCCAGGGTCACCACGACCCCCTCGACCCGCCCCGAGGGACCGCAGGAAAGCCGCCGCACCAGGCCGTCCCGGATCGTCAAGACCCCCCCTGCCACCGGGTCCGGAGCCAGCAGGCGGCACCAGAGCGCGAAGGTCCCCGAACGGCCGATCACGGTGAAAAAGCCCCGGGCATCGGGAACGGCCCGGGGCCCGGGATCGGGTCCCCCAGCGTACTGGCTGGTCCCGCTGGCCTCGCATCGCACGAAGGGGGTGGTGGTCAGCCAGGAGGGCTTCACCAGGTATTTCCCGTAGTCCCGGATGCGCCCCTCGACCAGGCAGTCCGTTCCGTCGCCCCCGGTGGAGGGAGGCGGGTCCCCGGACTCGGGGGAACCGACCGGGGACACGTAGAGCGTCGCGTTCCGACCATCGAACCCGGCGTAGGTGGCCGCCGAGAACCCCGCCTTCGCCACGGTCAGCACCTGGGGTCCTCGGAGATCGGGGAAGGACAGCGTCACCTGCCCCCGATCATCGGTGATCCCCGCCCCCGGGCCGTCCGCCCCCAGGATGGCCAGGGCCCCGGGGAGCCTCGCCCCGGTCGCCCCGTTCAGCACGGTGACGTTCAGGTCCCCCCGGATGGGGCCGCCCCAGACCCCTCCCCCGGCGAGGCGCGGATCGAAGTACAGGAACGACGCGGGCCCCAGGGCTCCCCCGCCCTTCCCGATCACCATCAGGGGAACGGAACCGGTCTCGGCCGCCCGGGGCGCCCGGACCTCCAGCAGTCCCGAATGCACCAGCCGCAGCCCCGAGGCCTCGGCATTCCCGAAATAGACCCTCGCGGCGCCCTCCAAGTTCGCCCCGTGAATCCGCACCCTCGCCCCTCCGGCCCAGGATCCCGTGTCCGGGTCCACGTCCCAGAGGGCGGGTCCCCCCGGCCAGTCGTAGCGATAGCCGTCCGGGAGCACCGCCGCGGCGTATCCCTGGCGGACCGCCACGTCCGCGGGACCGGGGCTTCCCGGACCGGTGACCGCCCGGATCCGATCCTCCCCCAGCACCTCCACCGACCGCGCGGGCAGGGCCCCGATGCGCACCGCGGCCCCGGGCCGGAAGCCGGCCCCCCGCACCAGGACCTCCGTTCCGCCCTCCCAGGAACCGTGGTCCGGCTCGATCGCCTCCACCCGGAAGGACGGGTGGCCGGGCCAGGCCTCCTTCTCCTCGTAGCGGAAGGCATCGACGCGCCGGACCTTGTCCTGTCCGCGGACGACGGTCACCACGGCAGGCCCCGGATCCCCCGGAGGGGTCACCACCAGCAGGGTCCGGTCGTCCACGGACTGCTGCTCCGGGACCCTCCGCCCTCCGAAGAGGACCTCCACGGGTTCCGACAGCCCGGTTCCCCGGATCACCACGGGAGTCCCCCCCTCCGCGGGTCCCCGGTCCGGTTCGACACCGGTGACGTCCAGCCTGCCACGGTACCGGAAGCCCGCGGCCAGGACCGCCGAGGCCCGGTCCCCCCGGACCACCCGGACATCCACCGTCCCGGCCTCCCCCGGGGGAGCCGTCACGTTGGCGGTCCGATCCGACAGCACGAAGAGGTCGCGCCCCGCCCGGGCCCCGAAGAAGACCTCCATCCCCTCCCGGAAGCCCCCGCCCCGCAAGGTCACGGTGGTCGCGGCATCCGAAGGCCCCTCGGAGGGATCCACGGAAAACAGCACCAGCGGCACGGCCGGCCCATCCTCTCCGGAGAGGTTTTCGTCCCCGGCGGCATCCCGGTCCTCCGCCCCCGGATCCTCCGGGACGGCGGCGGAATCGGCGGCATCCCTGCCGACCGCCTCCTGGTCGTCCTGCGGCGCCGTCTCCCCGGACAGGTCCGGCCGGGACGCTCCCGGGTCGGTCCATGCGTCCCTGGCGTCGGTCTCGGATGGGGCCAGGTCGCGGGCGCCAGGGACCTCCAGGCCGCAGCCCGCCAGGACGACCATCCCGGCCAGCGCCCCCATCCAGGCCCGCCTGTCGATTCCCGCCGCCACGTGCATCGCCACGATTCGTGCCACCCGTAGCATACCAGTTGCCGCCGCCTGCCGCGTTCCCGACCCGGCGGCGCACCGCCCCACGTTGCAGTTTCCCTTCCTCCCCGGGCTCCCTCAGGCGTCCCCGCCGGGGTCCCCGGGGCTTCCATCCCGGCCACCCTCCCGAGGACTGCGGGAAAAATCCCTTGCATTCCCGGAACGGAACCCTTACCCTATGGGCGGTTCTAGGGCAGGGCCTTGGACCATTTTTCAGTCTCAGTGGGAGGTTGCGCGATGAGGAACATGTCTCGGATCTTCGGTTCCCTGCTGATGGCCGTGGCCCTGTTGGGCTACGCGGCCTGCAGCGACGACAGCGGCGGCACGGACACCACGACGCCGCAGGACGTCATCCAGGACCAGACGCCCCCGACGGACAACGGCGTGCCCGAGGACACGACCGAGCCGCGGGACACCACCACCGACAACGTCACGCCCCCGACGGACAACGGCGGCACCGACACCGTGACCCCCCCGACCGACGAGGGCGGCACCGACACCGTGACCCCCCCGACTGACGAGGGCTGCGTGCCCAACTGCGAGGGCCGGGTGTGCGGCAACAACGGCTGCGGCGGCGAGTGCGAGCCCGGCTGCGGCGAGAACGAGGTCTGCAACCTCCAGGGGCAGTGCGACGCCACCTGCGTGTGGGAAGACGACAAGCCCACCTCCTGGGGCCCCGGCGCGGTGGTCTCCTCCCTGGCGACCCCCGGTGACGCGGCCGTCGTGAAGGCGACGTGCTTCGATTACACCGGCGAGGGCGACGGCGACAACGGCCTGAAGGGTCTGGCCGGCCAGGTCAACGGCCCCCTGAGCGGCGCGGTGAACGGCGGCGACATCGCCATCATCTTCGAGCTGGCGGGCGTGACCGACTTCGTGAACACCCCGTCCTTCCAGCTGAACGGCCTGCTGGGCGAGTCCACCGTGAACCCGCCCGCCCTGACCGGCGACTTCTACGTCCAGGAGGACTCCTACGTGAAGGAGACCTGCCTGCCCATGATCTACTTCAAGGGCGCGAGCATCACCGACGGCGTCCTGGCGGCGGGCCCCTCCGAGTTCCGGCTGTCCATCCCCGTGATGGAGGGCCTGGTCATCGACGCGACCCTGATCCAGGCCCAGCTGAAGGGCACCATCGCCAACGGCGATACCACCGACGGGTTCGAGATCACCGGCGGCGTGCTGTCTGGCGTCCTGACCAAGGAGGAACTGGAGAACGCCCTGAACGCCCTGCAGGCCACCTGCGACGCGGCGCCGGCCCCGAAGCCCGACTACTGCGGCTACCTGTCGGTGGCCCGGTCGGCCATGGCACTGCTGTTCGACCTGCACCAGAACGGCGACGGCACCTTCAGCCCGAAGAGCAAGGAACTCCCCGGCGACGCCGCCTCGGTGTGCCTGACCTTCGGCGCCTCCAAGGCGAAGGTGATCGGGTTCCCGCCCGCGAACTGATCCCGGCGTGAAGGTCCCCGGAGGCTTCGTGCCTCCGGGGCTCCCCTTCCCCGGCCTGCACCGTTAGAATCCTCCCCGGCTTCCTCTTAGGGAGATCGCCTTGCCCGTCCGCCTGGAGGTCGTCAACCCCCGCAGCCCCCGGATCCTCGCCCGGCTGTTCCGACTGGCGGGCTTCCTGGCGGTCGCGGGCAGCGTCCTCGCCCTGGAAGCGGCGGGACTGGCCTACCTGCACTTCGCCCGGGACCTCCCCGAGATCCCCCCCTTCGAGGCCATCCGGTTCCAGACCGCCTCCCGGGTCCTTTCCCGCCACGGGATGCCGCTGGCCGAGCACTTCCAGCAGCGCCGCTACCTGGTCCCCCGGGAGGCCATCCCCGAGCGGCTGGTCCAGGCGGTGATGGCCTCGGAGGACGCCCGCTTCTTCGAACACCGGGGTCTGGACCTCCGAGGCATCGCCCGGGCGCTGTGGACCAATCTCCGAGCGGGCGAGGTCCGGGAGGGGGCCAGCACCCTCACCCAGCAGGTGGCCCGGTCGCTGCTGCTGGGGACGGAACGGTCCCTGCGGAGGAAGGTCCGGGAGGCGATCCTGGCCCGCCGCATCGAGGACCTGTACACCAAGGACCAGATCCTGACCCTGTACCTGAACCTGATCTTCCTGGGCCAGGGGGCCTACGGCGTGGGGGCCGCGGCGCAGGTCTATTTCGGCAAGCCCCTGGACCAGCTGACGCTCCCGGAAATCGCCGTGCTGGCGGCCCTGCCCCAGTCCCCGGGCCGGGTGAACCCCGTGTCGGACCCCGAGGAGATGCGGCGGCGGCGGGACCGGGTGATCCGGCGGATGGCCGAGACCGGAGCGATCACGGAGGCCGAGGAGGAGGAGGCACGGCGGGCCCCCCTGGTCGCGGCCCGGGGACGGGACCTCCTGGGGGACCGGGCCCCCTTCGCGACCCAGGCCGCCTGGGAGGAAATCGAGCCCTTCCTCCGGTCCCGGGAGGACGGGAACCTGCTGGAGGGCGGAGGGGGCATCACGGCCTGGATCAGCGTGGATGTCGGTCCGCAACGGGCCGCCGAGGAGGCGGTCCGCAGGGGAGCCGTGGCGCTCGCCCGGCGGCAGGGCTGGCCCGGGCCCCTGATGCGACTCTCCGAGTCCTCCCGGAAGACCTTCCTGCAACGCAACCGCGAGTTCCTTTCCGGCCGGGGCCTCCAGGACGGGTCCCCCCCGATGGGCATGGCCGTGCTGGCGATGGTCGCCTCCGTGGACTCCGAACGGGCCGTCCTGGACCTGGGGCTGCCCCGGAGGGGACGACTGGTCCTCGACCGGATGCGGTGGGCGACCCCCTACCGGGAATTCCCCCGGGAGGCCGACGGGAAGCGGCGGGAGATCCCGGCGGTCTCGCTGGACGGACGCCTGAAGAGCGTCTCCGATGCCCTCCATCCCGGCGACGTGGTGCTGGTCCGCCGGGTCGCCTCGAAGCCTCCCGATCCCCCCGCCCCGAAGAGGCGCGGCAGAAAGGGGGGGAAGGACGTCGCGTCGGCCCCCCAGCCGCAGCCGCCCGAGGCGGCCGCCCCCCTGGACGACTACGAACTGGACCTGTTCCCGATCGTGCAGGCGGCCCTCGGAGCCCTGGACCACCGCACCGGCGAGTGGATCGCCGAGGTGGGGTCCACGGACTGGGACGCCTCCCAGGTCCTCCGCACCGAGTCGGTCCGCCAGTCGGGAAGCACCGTGAAGCCCCTCTACTACTCCTTCGCCTACGACCAGGGCATCGCCCCGTCCTCGGTCCTCCCGGCCGCACCCTTCCGGGAAGGCGACTGGGTTCCCGAGGGCGGCACGAAGGAGGAGTCCCTGACGCTCTGGGAGGCCCTGGTGCAGTCCGAGAACGCCGTGTCGGCGCGCCTGTTCCAGGTCCTGCTGTCCCGCTACGGCGTGGAGGCCCTGAACGCCTTCCTTGCCCGCCTCGGGATCCGGCATCCGCTGCAGGGGCTCCCGGCCGAGGCCCTGGGGGCGAACCTCTCCCTGGCGGAGATGATCCGGGCCTTCGCCGCCTTCGCCCGCCAGGGCATCCGGTCGGAGCCGCACCGGCTGATCCGGGTGGTCGACGGGGAGGGCCGGACGCTGCTGGACCGGCGTTCGCCCCTGGACCCGATGGTCGGGCTGCTGGATCTGGTGGCCCTGGCGGCCCGCCCCCAGGAGGAGGAGACGCGACGGGCCCTGTCGGTCCAGGGGGCCTACCTGATCCGGGAGAACCTCCGGGAGGTCGCCACCCGGGGCACGGGGTCCCGGGCCAAGGTCCTGAAGCGTCCCGTCGCGGGAAAGACCGGCACCCTCCCCTTCGACGTCTGGTTCCTCGGCTTCACCCCCGAGTGGGCCGTCGGGACCTGGGTGGGGCAGGATCAGCGGGAGCGCTGGCTCGGGAGGAGCAAGGCCCGGGGTCTGGTCTTCGGGGCCGACACCGCCCTGCCGGTCTTCATCGACTTCCTGGAACGGGCCACCCGGGACCGCCCGCCGGTGCCCTTCCCCGGATCGCCCCCGGGAATCGTCGAGGTGCCGGTGAACCCGAGAACCGGGGAACTGCAGTCCGACGGCGGGGTCCGGATGCCCCATATCGAAGGCACGGAGCCGAAGGCCCCCGAGGAGGCGCCAGCGGACCCCGATGCCGCCCTGGAATTCTAGGCCCGGGTCTCCTCCTCGCAGATGCGCTTGACCAGCACCGGGTCCACCTCCTCCCGGTGGGCCTTCATCACCGCGCCCATCAGCCGGCCCGCGGCCGAGGGCCCCGACAGCCCCTGTTCCCGGGCCACCCGCCGGACCAGTTCCCGGGTGGCCGCCTCGTCCAGTTTCCGGGGCAGGTAGGTGGCCAGGTAGTCCACCTCGAAGCGATACTTCGCGCAGACCGGGTGATCCGCCTGCCCGGCGTCCTGAAGTTCCGCGATGGCCTTCCGCATCATCTTCTGGTAGCCCTCGATGACCTCCCGGGCGACCGCGTCGGTCATGGGCCCGGTGAATCCCGGGGAGGTCCGCTTCTCGGCCAGGCGGGTCTTCACCATGCGGATGCAGTCCACGACCTCCCTCCGGCCCTCCTTCAGAGCCTGGTTCAACTCGGCGGTCAGTCGTTCCTCGATGGTCATCGGGTCCTCCAGCAAGTCCGGCAGATGGTACACCGGAACCGGACCGACGTGGAAAAAACGATTGCGTGATTCGGGGGTTGTCGGCTATGATCCCGCCCTGTTCTGGATTGCCGAGGGACCTCGGCGTTGCGAGGAGGCTCCATGAAGTTGATGAGCGGAAAGGTGGCGGCACTGGCCCATGACCTGGTGAGCGCCCTCATCGCCTCGGGATCCATCGAGGTGCGTCCCGACGAGTTGAAAGAGGTCGAGATGGACCTGGAGTCCGTCTTCCGGGAATACATCCGCCTGGACCGGGAGATCACGGACCGGGCCCGGGACGTCATCGCCACCCAGAAGCGGGATCACACCGAGCTGCACAAGGTGAAGGCCCAGATCGCCCGAGAGCGGAATTTCGCCGTCGGGGAGGGGATGCTGGAATACCTCACCGCACAGATCATCGAGACGCTGATCCACAGCCGCCACGTGGAGGAGGTCTTCGGGGCCGACAACGACCTGGTGGTGCAGATGACCCCCGTGCTCCGGAAGCACCTGGCCGCCGACGAGGAACTGGACGGGGAGGTCCGCAAGCGGATCCGGAACCTGACCGAGGGCACCCTGGCCTGGGACGTCCAGTACCGGAAGGTGATGGAGGAACTGCGCAAGAGTCGCCGCCTGGACGACGCCTGATCCCCCCGGGCCCATTCCGATTCGCCGTGCCGGATCCCCCGCCGGGTCCGCGCCCGATGGACTGCGTCCTTTCCTCCGCGTTCCTCCTGCGAATTCCGCGGCCGGACTTGCGAGCAGGACTCGTTTATGCATACTGAACGCGACCCCGTTCCGGGATCGACCGTGGCCGACGCCCTGGAAGCCAAGCGCATCGACCTGCACGACTCGTCGTCCCGGCGTCGGGTTTCCGGATCCGGCCGGAGGAACTCCCTCCGCTGGCTGGACGAGGAGGAGTTCCGCCAGCAGGTGCGGAAGGAACGGGAACGTTCCGACCGGACGGGACGTCCCTTCTCGGTCCTCTTCGTGACCCTTCAGGAACCGCGGGATCGCCGGCGGATGGTCCGACTGGCCTCGGATCACCTCCGGCTGCTGGACGACATCGGTCAGGTCGGCGACCTGCGGCTGGGCATCCTGCTGCCCGAGACCCCCATCGACGGGGCCCGGACGCTGGAACAGCGGCTGCTGGAAGGGGCCCGGCAGGCCTCGATTCCCTGCGCGATCAAGTCCTATGCCTACGGCGGACTCTGCGAGACCCCCGATCTCTGCGGGCAGGTGTCCTGCTCGGGCAACTGCGTCGGCCGGGGCGTCCCCCGGGGGACCCCCCTGCTGTCCGATGGCGATGGCGCACCGGACCCGGGGAATCCGGCACCCGCGAAGGAATCCGGTCCGGACGGAAGACTCGCAGACACCCCGTCGAGCATCTTCCGGCTGCTGGCGCCCCCCATCCCGTGGTGGAAGCGGGTGCTGGACGTCCTGGGGGCCTCGGTGCTGCTGGTGGCCCTTTCCCCCGTCCTCGCCCTGGCGGCGGTCGCGGTGCGGTTCTCCTCCCCCGGGCCGATCATCTTCCGCCAGCAGCGGGTCGGACTGGGAGGCCGGGTCTTCTGGTTCTACAAGTTCCGGTCCATGTACGTCGATGCGGAACAGCGGAAGAAGGACCTGGAGCACCTGAACGAGGCCCAGGGACCGGTGTTCAAGATCGCCCGGGACCCCCGGATCACCCCGGTCGGCCGCTTCCTCCGCGTCACCAGCATCGACGAACTGCCCCAGTTGTGGAACGTCCTCCGGGGGGACATGTCCCTGGTCGGCCCGCGGCCGCCCATCCCCGAGGAGGTACGGCAGTACGCCCCCTGGCACCGGAGGCGCCTGGAGGTCCCCGGGGGTCTGACCTGCATCTGGCAGGTCAGCGGGCGATGCGACATCCCCTTCGAGGACTGGATGCGGATGGACCTCCGGTACTCCCGCCAGCAGTCCCTCGCCACGGACCTGGCCCTGCTCTGGAAGACGGTCGGGGCCGTCCTTTCCCGCCGGGGCGCAAGGTAGGGTCCATGCGCCTGCTGCTGGTCAACACCAACACCTGCCGGGACCCGTACCCGGTGGCGCCCCTGGGCGTGTGCCTGCTGGCATCGGCCCTCCGGGACGAGGCGGAGGTGCGGGTCTTCGACGGGACCTTCCGGGGCAGCGAGGGCCTGCGGGAGACGGTTGAGGACTTCCGCCCGGATCTCGTCGGGCTGTCGGTGCGCAACGTGGACGACCTGGTGCCCCGGGAGACGACCTTCTTCCTGGACGAGATCCGCCGGGCCTTCGTGAACCCCTTGCGAGAGGCCACCGGGGCTCCCCTGGTCCTCGGTGGCAGCGCCTTCAGCCTCTTCCCGCTGGAACTGATGCGGGCCTGGCAGGCGGACTACGGAATCGTCGGCGAGGGGGAGGAGGCCCTGCGGACCCTGGTCCGCACGCTGGAACATGGGGGGGATCCCCGGCGCATCCCCGGACTGCTGGTCGCCGGGGACCGGGAAGTCCCGGCGGCGCCGCGAAGGCCGGCACCGGGTCCCCTGCGAATCCCCTTCTCCGAGGTGGACCGGCACATCGACTTCGGCCCCTACCGGCACCTGGGTTCGTACCCCATCCAGGCCCGGCGGGGATGCACCCATCGGTGCATCTACTGCACCTACCCGGCCCTGGAGGGACGCCGTCACCGCCTGCGGGATCCCGAGGAGATCGCCCGGGAGATCGCCGAGGCCGCGGACCGGATTCCCGGGGTCACCTTCGAGTTCGTGGACAGCACCTTCAACGATCCCAGAGGCCACGCTGAGGCCATCTGCCGGGCCCTGATCCGCCGGGACCTCCGGGTGCGGCTCCGGACGATGGGAGTCAATCCCGGACACGTGACCGACGAACTGCTGGACCTGATGCAGCAGGCCGGCTTCGCCCAGATCGACTGCACCCCCGACTCGGCCTCGCCGACGATGATCCGGGCGATGGGCAAGAACTTCTCCCCGGAAGACCTCGTGCGAACGGCCCGGGGAATCCGGCGCAGGGGGATGCCCACCGCGTGGTTCTTCCTGTTCGGGGGACCGGGAGAGACGGCCGGGACCATCCGGGAGACGATGGATTTCATCGACCGGGAGGTGTCCCCCGAGGACCTGGTGCTGATGGGCATCGGCCTGCGGATCTACCCCGGGACCCCTCTGCACCGGACCGCGATCCGGGAGGGGATCGTGTCCCCGGAGGAGGACCTGGTCCGTCCCCGGTTCTACGTGGCGCCGGACCTGGGCTACGAGCGCATCCGGGACACCCTCGAGGAGGCCGCCGCCGTCCGCCCCCACTGCCTGCCCCCCGGCGAGAACCGCCCGTCGCCGGAGATGCTGCGGCAGGCCGTCGCGATGCGCCGGGACCAGGGGCTCACGGAGCCGATGTTCCGCACGCTGCTGCGGATCCGCCGGTCGTGGCCCCGCTTCGCCGGGATCGCCGCCCCCGGGAATGCTCCGGTGCCGTCCGTCACGAAATGACGTGGGTCCCCGCCCGGATGCCCCAGAGGCTTCCCGCTTCCCGGTAGAACCGGTCCAGGGGCAGGCGGGTCCGCAGCACGCAGTTGAAGAAGTTGTAGCGGGCCAGGTCGAAGTCCACGATGCGGTCCCGCATCCGGCGATGCAGCGCCGTGCCGGGCATCGGGGTCAGCACGGTGTACCCGGCGTAGGCGGTCTGGTGGGCCGAGGCGAACTCGGCCAGGGCGTGGAATTCGGGGAGGTCCCAGTCGGGGTCCACCACGTAGTTCGCCCGGAGCAGGATGCCGTGGTCGGCGAAGACCCGGAGCCCCTCGGCGATGTGGTCCGGGGTCAGGGATTTCCGATAGCGCCGCAGGTCCTCGGGGCGGGGGGACTCGACGCCGGTGATCACCACCCGGAGCCCCGCCCGGGCCAGGCGCCCGATCAGGTCCGGATGGCGGGCCGCCGTGTCCAGCCGGATGTCCATCACCAGGGTCTTGCGGATGCCCTCGGCCTCCAGGCGGTCCAGCAAGGCGTGGGTCCAGGGGATGTCCACCACCGTGTTCGCGTCGGCGAACCGCACCACCTCGTACTCGTCCAGCAGCCGCATCTCGGACACGATGCTGTCGATGGACCGGAGGAAGTAGCCTCCCCGGCGCTGGGGCCAGATGCTACAGAAGGAGCAGCGGGAGGTGCAGCCGAGGGAGGTGTACAGGTAGGTCACGGGCCTCGGGTCCCCCCCGACGGTGTAACTGTCCATCCAGGGTCGCAGGTAGGACCGGTCGGGCACCAGGAAATCCCGGCCGGCGGGCTCCAGGGGCGGAGGGGGAGCGGGCATGGGCTGCAGGCGACCCGACCTCCGGAACCGGACCCCGGGAAGGTCCGCGGTCCGTCCCCGTTCCCGGAGGGATCGCAGCATGTCCCGAAAGACCAGCGCCCCGTCACCGGGGATCAGGACGTCCACGTCCGGGTGGTCGTAGTCCCCGGGGCAGAGGGTGGGATGGATGCCTCCGGCGACGGTCAGGATGTCCGGGTCCACGAAGCGGGCCGCCCGGAAGATCTCCATGCCCGCGGGGTGTTCCGAGGCGATGAAGGTCACCCCCACGACGTCGGCCGGGTGGTCCCGGAGGTAGGCGACCATCCAGTCGAAGACCGGGGGCGATTCGGGGCGCAGGTCGTACTCGCCCTTGAGGTCCAGGAATGCCACGTCCGCCTCCTCCCGGGCGGCCACCGCCACGGTCAGAAGTCCCAGGGGCGGACCCACCAGCCTCGTGTGAACGAATCGCCGGACCTCCTCGGGGGCATGGTCCCGCAGGGCGTTGCAGGGCGAACGGGGCGGGTTGACTAGGAGCACCTTCATCGCGCCTCTTCCACCGACGGTCGGATGCGAAGCCTGCGGGCGGCCATCTCGGCCATGCCCGGCCCCTGGGCCCTCTCCACGACGCCGTGGATCAGGCCCAGGCGGGCCGCCTCCTCGGCGTCCACCAGGCGTCCCGACAGCACCAGGTCCAGGGCCTGGGAGATCCCGATCCGGCGGGTCGCCCGCCAGGTTCCCCCGCAGCCGGGCATCACCCCGAAGGAGGACTCGGGAAAGCCCAGCACCGCGCCGGGAGCCGCCAGGATCAGGTGTGCGCACAGCGCCAGTTCCAGGCCGCTGCCCAGGCAGGCGCCCTCGACCCACGCGATCACCGGAATCGAGAGGTCCGAGATGGCCGTGAAGAGGGCCTGGTGGCGGGAGATGGCCTCCCGGTCCCGCCACAGCGGCTGCATCGCCGCCCGGTCGGCCCCGGCGGAGAAGTGCCGTCCCTTTCCCCGGATCACCAGTCCCCTCACCTCGCGTCTCCGGACCTCCGCCAGGGCGCCTTCCAGGCTTTCGAAGAACTCCGGGTCCATCAGGTTTCCGGGAGGCGCGTCGAGCCACCAGTGCCCGATCTCCCATTCCCCCACTTCCAGCAAGACCTTCACCGCGCCCCCTCCGGCCCGACCGCCAGCCCGCAGGCGGTGTCCCGGGAATGGCTGATCGCCACCCGGACCCCGGCCAGCACGCCCGGGCCTCCGGGGACCTCGTCCAGCAGCCTGGGGGCCCCGTTCGGACCCCGTCCGATCCGGAAGTCCCTGGGAGTTCCAGGCAGTTCCCGGTACTGCCACAGCCGGGCCAGGGCCTCCTTCAGGGCCATCCGGCCAGCCCAGGTCCGCAGCGGAGCCCCTGCCAGTTCCGCCGCCTCCCCGTCGTCGAAATACCGGGATCGCTCCCGGACCAGGCGTTCCTCGGCCTCGGGAATCGGCAGGGAGCAGAGGACCGCCCTCACGACGCCACCTCCCGGGCCAGTTCCAGGAAGAGTTCCGTTTCCCGGCGAAGGGCCTCCTCCCGGGGGCGGCGCCAGGCATTCCCCACGGACTCCAGGATCGCCCGGACCTGGAGCGGCGTCCGATCGCCGATCCAGCGGTGGATGAGCGCCCGGCATTCCTCCTCGAGTCGTCCGGCCGGGGCCACCCGGTCCACCAGGCCCCACTCCAGGGCCTCCTCGGCCCCGATCAGCCGCCCGGTCAGGATCCACTCCAGTCTTCGGCTTCGGGCGATCCGGTTCCCCGTCTCCAGGGTACCCCCGAGGCCCGGCATCAGGCCCAGTTCCGATTCGGGAAATCCCATCATCGCCCCCGAGGCCGCCACCCGGGCATGGCAGGCCAGGGCGATCTCCATCCCCGCCCCGAGGCACTGGCCGGAGATGGCGGCGACGACGGGCACCGGGGCATCCCGGATGCGGTCCAGCAGCACCTTCCCAGCATCCAGGGACCGGGCCAGGGACTCGGGGTCCGGCAGCCGTTTCCGCAGGGCCTGGAGGTCCGCTCCACCGCAGAAGTGCCTCCCGAATCCGGTCAGCACGACGGCCCGGATCCCCTCCTGGCCGAAAAACCTCTCCAGGATTCCGGGATCCACGAACACGGGGTCGTCCAGCGTGTTCCGGGGCGGGCGATCCAGCACGATCCGGCCCAGGTCCCCGTCCCGTTCCAGCCGCACCTCCATGCCCGCCTCCCCTTCCGCCGTTCAACCCGGCCCGCCTGTCCCTTCCATGCCGGAAACCACGGGAGGGCGCCACCAGGGCAGGCCCGTCTGCCGGAATCGCATCCCGCAGCGATCCCGCCATTCCCGCTCCCGTGGTCCCGGGGGTGGCCACGGGGCCTGGAACAGGCCCGCCAGGGCGATCCTCAGGTCGTCCTCGCTCAGAAGGCCCGATCGCACCGCCTCCCGGCAGGTCCGGAAGAACAGGGCCTCGGCGTCCCGGGTCAGTTCCTCCATCGATCCGGCTGCCACGACGGGCGGTGCCGATTCCTTCGAAACTGCCGGCGCCTCGGCCGGCCCCCAGCATCCCCGGCGGATCCGGTCCCCGATGGCCGATTCCAGCGCCTCGTAGGACCGGGCCTCCTCGGCCCCCATCCGCAGGCGGTAGAAGGCCACCGATCGGGCGATGGTCTTCATGCCCACCGACTCCATCAGGGTCAGGGGCCGCAGGCCGGGCCAGGCCTGTCCGAAGGCCCGGTCCACCTGTTCCTGGTCCAGGCCCCGCCCGACCAGGTGGACGGCCCAGGCCTGGGAGGGGAGCATGAGGCGGTTGACCGCCTGGGCCTGGCGGGCCCCGATCTGTACGACGGAGGACAATCCCAGCCGGGCCGCCAGCGTTACCAGGCGCTGCCGGACCGGTTCCCCGCCACCTTCCGGAAGGATCACCTCGCAGAATCCCGACAGGATCGACGGGTAGAACAGGTGCAGGCCCAGGACCTCGGGACGGATCTCCCAGGGGAGCAGCGACGAGGAGTTGGTCAGCACCAGGCCGTCGGGTGCCCGGAAGGGAAGCCACCATTGCAGCACCTCCCGCTTCGACTGCAGGTCCTCCTCGACGGTCTCGAACAGCACGTCGAAGGGGGCCTCGGGCTTGGTGCCGACCAGGAGGCCCCCGACCTTCCCGACCATGGAGCCGGCGTCCCCCAGACGCCGCGCCTCCCGATCGAGGTGCTTCAGGCACGCGGCCAGGCGATCCCGGTCCCGGGAGGCGACGGTCACGTCCCACCCGGCGCCGAGGATCGTCCGGGCGGCGTCCCTCCCCATCCGCCCGGTGCCGATGACGAGGATCCTCACGGGAGATCCCTCCAGTGGCGGGCGCCCCACCAGGGCCGGGAATCGGGGAGCATCCGGGCCAGGGCCACCAGGGAGGTGCCGATGCCGCACTCCACGAACCCGGACGCCCCCGACGCCGCCTCCACCGCCAGGGGCCACCGGACCGGCGAGCAGAGATTCGCCCGGATCATCGCCAGGGCCTCCGCTGCCGTCCGGGCCACCGATCCGTCCACCGCGGAGCAGACCGGGACGTCCGGGTCCCGCCAGGGTTCCCGGACCGCGATCCCGGCGAGCCGGTCGGCCGCCCGGGAAAGCCGTCCCGGATGGTGGTAGGCGACCCGGTCCGTCCACTGGACCGCCTTCAGGGCCCCGGCCTCCATCGCCCGTGCCTGGAGCACCTCCAGGGTCTCGGGGGTCCCGGCGACCACCAGGGACCAGGGGCCGTTGACCAGCACCACCTGCGCCCGATCCATCCCCGGCAGCGACAGGACCTCCTGCTCCCCCAGTCCCACGATGCCCAGCATCCCGAGGGGGTCCGACTCGTAGGCCTCCCGGACCAGGCGCCAGGCCTCCCGGACCAGCATCAGGCCCGACGCGACCGGCAGGGCACCCGCCGCCACCACGGCCGCGTACGCTCCGAGGCTGTGGCCCAGCGTCCCGGCCACCGTCACCCCGGCCTGGCGCACCGCCTCCGCCACGGCGATCCCGAAGGCCTGCAGGAAGACCTGCCGGGCCCCTTCCTCGAGCCCGGAGGCGTCCTCGACGGCTACCCGCGCCAGGTCTGTCCCGACGACCTGGGAGGCCTCCTCCATCACCCGGTCGAAGACCGACCGGTGGGCCTCCCGGAAGGCCTCCTCGGGTCCCGCGGGCTGCACGAAGGCCCCGGGAAAGGCCAGGGCGACGGGACCTCGAATCCTCTCCATCCCTAGCCGTCCCCACGGCGCAGGAGCCAGCCGGCCTGCATGAACTGGCTGACCTCCGTGACGAAGGAGGCCAGGCGACGTCCCGGGGCCAGTCCGGTCTCCCGCAGGAACGCGTCCATCGCCAAAAACGTCATCGGCGGCCCGGCGTATCCCATCCGGGCCATCCGCTGGTCGATGCGATCCCTCGGGAACCCGATTCCCTCCAGTTCGGCGGCCACCGACTCGACGATGTGCCGGGCCGGCAGGTTCACCTGGAGGTGGTCCACCTCCAGGGGATCGATGCCCGCCCGGGCCAGCATCCGCAGGTATCCCTTCAGAAAGACGCTTCCCCCGGGCTCCTGGAACACCCCTGTCGCCAGCTCGTTCCGGAAGGTCTGTCGCAGGTGATGGGAGGCGGTGCGGAACTCCTCGACCGGGTTCATCCAGTAGGCCGGCCGGAGGTTGAACATCAGCGACGGTCGGTTCCCGCCCACCGATTCCACGTAGGAGCACTCCACCTCGATCACCGGGCCCCGGGCAGGAGGATCCACGCCCAGCACCGCCGCTCCCGCCCCGTCCGACAGGAACCACCGGAGGAACAGCGACTCCTTGTCCACCTTCTCCTGGTTGAAGTACTCGGCCCGGAGTTCCGACGACGAGATCCCCGCCGACACCGCCAGGGCCCGGTCGTAGTGGCCGTCGGCCAGCAGGTGGTGGGCCAGGTAGAGGGCCTTGTAGGCCGACGTGCAGTTGGCATGGATCGAGAACTCGGCGCAGGAGTCGATGCCCAGGGCCTTCTGGATGCGCACCGAGGCCGTGGGCATCTGGTCCTGGTGCGCGGACCCGTAGCAGAGGAGGTCCACGTCCGCAGGGACCATCCCCGCCGCCTCCAGGGCCTGCCGGGCCGCCTTCTCGGCCATCGAGACGTTGTCCTCGGTGAACTGCCTCGTCCGGGGATCCAGGGCGTAGTGGACCACCTCGATGTCCAGCAACTGGCGCATCACCGGGCCCATCTCCTCCATCCAACGGCGGATCCGCGGTGGCGCGTCCACGAGGGGTCCCAGGACCTCCTGGGCCCGTTCCACGGGGATCGGTTCCCCCGGGAGATGGCGACCGGTCCCGAGCAGGAAGACCTTCCGGCTCATCCCTCGCCCTCCCACCGACGGAAGATCACCACCCCGTTCTGGCCGCCGAAGGCGAAGGAATTGCTGACGACGGTGCGGAGGGAGGCGCGCCGGGGGCCGTCCGCCACATAGTCCAGGTCGCACTCGGGGTCCGGGCAGGCCAGGTTCAGCGTGGGCGGGATCACCCCCTCGACCAGGGCCTTCACCGCCAGCACCGCCTCGACGCCGGCAGCCCCCGACAGGCAGTGTCCCGTGGCGCCCTTGGTCGAGGAGACCGGCATCCTCCGGGCATGGGATCCGAAGACGCGGTGGATGGCCTGGGTCTCGTAGAGGTCGTTCAGGGGGGTCGATGTCCCGTGGGCGTTCACGTAGTCCACGTCCTCCGGCGCCAGGCCCGCGCTGGCCAGTGCCCGCTCCATCGTCCGGGCCATGCCGACGCCGCCGGGTTCCGGCGACAGGATGTTGTAGGCCTCGCTGGAGAGTCCCGGGCGGTGCATCACCGCCAGGATGCGCGCCCCCCGGCGCCGGGCGTGGTCCAGGCTCTCCAGGACCAGGAAGCCGGCCCCCTCCCCCATCACGAACCCCTTTCGCCGGGCGTCGAAGGGCCGGGACAGGCCCTCGACGTCGTCGTCGGGTTCCGCCAGGGCCATCAGGGCCGTGAATCCCCGGATGTCCAGGGGGTTCAGCGCCGACTCGGCCGCCCCGGCCACCACCGCGTCGCAATCCCCCCGGACGATCCACTCCCAGGCCGACGCCAGGGCATAGGCCCCGCTGCTGCAGGCGGTGCTGACCACCATCGAGGGCCCGGTCCAGCGTCCCCGCAGGGAGATCCAGGCCGCCGATGCCGAGGTCATGTTCCGGAGGATTCGGTTTGGATCCTCCTCGCCGTCCATGGGGGCATAGCCGGTGCCGGTCGCTCCGACCACGACCCCCACCCGGGAAGGATCCACCGCCGGCGCCGCCAGGCCCGCGTCGGCCACCGCCGCCTCGGCGCAGCAGGTCGCCGCCTGGGTGGCCCGGGTCATCTGGCTCCGGGTCCGGGGCTTGAAGCGCCCTCGGAAGACCTCCTCCGCCCCGTCAGGAAACTGCACCCCCACGGGGACCTCCAGGCCGGCGGGGTCGAAGTTCGTGTACCGCCGGATCACCCGGCGCCGATCCAGGATGCCCCGCCACGTCTCGTCCACGTCCAGGCCCAGGCCGGTCATGCAACCCAGGCCGGTGACCGCCACGACCGGTTCCATCTCACTCCTCGCCGGGGTCGTTCCCCGGTTCGACACCCCGCAGGAATTCCCCGGGCACCGGGGCCGGACCCCCGGCCACCGCGTCCCGGAAGGCGATGACGGTCCGGGCCCGGGCGATCGTCTCCCCGTCCCGAAGAACCCGGTAGCCCAGGGTCAGTCGGAAGTCGTCCTCCTCCCGCAGGCGGACCTCCACCTCGAGACGGTCCATCAGGCGGGCCGGCCGAAGGAACCGCATCGAGAGATCCGCCATCACCGGGACGCAGCCATCCGGGTGCACCGGCAGCCCCCGGTCCACCAGGAAGCGCAGGCGGGCCCGCTCCAGGAAGGCGACCAGGCGGGCGTGGTGGGCGATGCCGTAGGAGTCCACGTCCTCGAACTCCACCGTCACCGGCACCCGCAGAGACGCTTCCTTCATCCCGTCTCCCCCTCTCCCAGGGCGGCCCCGTCATGGACCAGCACCGCCGCCCGGATCTCCTCGGGGTCCCGCCAGATGCGGACCTCCAGGACCGTCCCCCGGAGTCGGACGGCCAGGTCCCCGTGCAGGAGGACTTCCGCCCGGTCCGCTTCCGGATCGGCGATCACCTCGCACTCCCGCAGGTCGTAGGGCTCCTCGAGGGCCTTCCAAAGGGCCTCCTTGACGCAGAAGCCCGCGCACAGCCGTTCGGCGTCCCGCCCGTCCCCGCGGGAAGCCCGAAGGCGCTCCCCGGGGCCGAACACCCCTTCCAACGGTTCCCTGCGGAATCGCTCGATCCGCTCTGCGTCCACCCCTGCCCCCCGCAGGGGCCCCGGGCCGTCAGAGGTCCACGTGCAGAATGTCGTCCCCATGACGCACGATCGCCACCGAGAGGTCCACCACCTGCCCGATGGTCTGGGCGGGCTTCTTCATCAGGTGCCGGGCCAGGGTCTTCAGTTCGATCCCGATCCCCCAGCGCTTCCGGACCTTCTCCAGCAGCGAGAGGAACATCAGCGAGTCCCCCTCCAGCTCCTCGATGATCCGGGTCCCGGGGTGAAGCCGGGATCGATCGATGTCGCACTCGGCAGCGAAGAAGTCGTACACCAGGTCGGTGATCTCCTGCACGGTCGCCGGGTCGAGTTCCTTCATCCGGTTTCCTCCCGCCTCTGGTGGGTCCGTTCCATCCCGGCCGGGAAATCCTCCCGCATTCTCCCCGCGCCCGGCGGAAAGTCAAGGGAAGGCCCCGTTTCCGCCATCCCCCGGCCCGCGCCCCTGCGGCGAAATGCACCGGGAGTCCCGCGCTTCTGCTATCCTCCGCCGGATGGGCGATGCCTCGACCCGGTACCCCGGCGATCGGATCCTCTGCGAGGGGAAGTTCCTCCGCTACGTGGTGGCCTGCATGCGGAACTGCCCCTACCCGGATCACTGCCGGGAGTTCTGGGCCTACTTTCGCGCCCAGGGGATGCAGCCCAGAGAGTGGCTCCGTCTTCACGGACTACCGGAGGACCTCATGAAACGCATCGTCTTCGACTGTGACCGCTGCGGGAAGAAGGACATCGGCGCCCCCTTCAGCCTCTTCCGGACCTCCGGGGAGGCCGAGGGAAGCCGGATGTCCCCGGAGGAGTTCCAGCCGGTCTTCGAGGCCCTGGGCCCCCAGGGCTGCTCCCAGGCCTTCCTGGAATCCGTGCTGGCGGCCCTGAAGGACCAGTGCGGCTACGAGCACTACTGCGAGGGGTGCTTCCGGAAGATCGGCAGTCTGGCGACGGCCCTGGTGAACCGTCCCGCCCCCAAGGCGCCGGCCAGGATGTCCCGGCAGCCGGCGGTGGTGGAAGCCCTGTCGGCCTCCCGGACACGGAAGGAACCCCCTCCCCGAACCGAGGAACCCCGGCCCGCGGGACGGAAGCGCCCGACCTGACGAGGGGGCAGCCCGGAACGCGGGATTGCCGGATCGCGAGGGAGGTCCGTCCCCGATCGCCCCTGACGGACCCTCCTGGCGGCCCGTTCCCGGGCCGTCCCCCAGGATCGCCGACCGGTTTGCATCGCGAGACCCCGGCGGAGTACCCTTGACGGGAATCTCGCGGAGGAACGCCCGATGCCCAGGACCCTCTTCTGGCTGCTCGCCTGTTGCGGACTGTCCGCCCCTGCGATCGCACAGGTCCCCTCCCCGGCGGGACGGTGGATCACCGTGGATGACAAGACGGGACGCGAGAAGTCCGTCGTCGTGATCACCGAGCAGGACGGGGAGATCCGGGGCCGCATCGAGCGCCTGTACCGGGAGCCGGGGGAGGACCCGGACCCCCGTTGCGACAAGTGCCCGGGCCCGAAGAAGGACCAGCCGGTGATCGGCCTGGAGATCCTCTGGGGTCTCCGTTGGAACGGCGAGGAGTGGGCTGGGGGGCAGATCCTGGACCCGGAGAACGGCAAGACCTACAAGTGCTGGATCCAGGTCATCGACGAGGGCCGTCGGCTGAAGGTCCGGGGCTTCATCGGGTTCAGCCTGCTGGGGCGCACCCAGTACTGGAAGAAGGCCCCCTAGGCCGCCGCGCCGCCGCAGCAACCCCCGATTCCCCGGGTCTCCCCCGGAGCCTGCCGGACCCGTTCATTCCTTGCGGGTGTTGATCACCAGCGCCCCGATCACCCCGGGCACCCACCCGGCGATCGTCAGCAGGGTCACCAGGATCAGCGATCCGCAGCCCCGGTCCAGCACCGCCAGCGGCGGGAACAGGATGCAGAGCAGCGTCCTACCGATTCCCATTTCCGGACCTCCACGGGGCCCCGTCCCCGGCAGCGGCAAGCCCCCGGACGTGAGAGAGGATCCCCGAACGCTATTGTCCGCCGGGGCCGAACGTGCTTCAATCCCCCATCGTGCAAGGCAACGAAACCGACAACCGGACTTCCCTGGACTCAAGGACGGATTCGATGAGCGACCTCGCGTTGGACCCCGGACTGGTGGACCAGTTGCTGGCCCTGGCCCGGGAGGTGGAACGCCTGACGGTGGAGGCTTCCCGGGGGCGTCCCCGGAATCCCGGATGGAGGGCCTCGGTTCTGGAACAATGCCAGAGGGCGCGACAGAAGGCCGAGTCCCTGGCGCAGGCGCTCCGGGCCACGGGGCAGACGGTCGGCGACTCCTGCCGGGAGGCACGCCAGCAGGCCTCCGATCGGGTCCAGGCCATGTCGGCCACGCTGGACCGGATCCAGCGGGAGGCGGCCCGCCTGGCGGACCAGTTGACCCCCGACGCCACCCGGATGTCCCTGAAGGCGTACATCCGCAGCCTGGGCGAGGCCTACGAGGACCTGCGCCGCCAGTTGAAGCCCCTGCTGCCCTCGTCGTTCCTGAAGGGACCCGCGCTGGAGCGCCTGAAACTGACCCAGTACCGGCGGAACCTCTTCCACGTAGGCAACGGCCTTGCGGCCGCCATCGCGTATCCCTGGCTGCTGACCCGGCAGCAGGCGCTGATCGTGATGTCGATCCTGCTCGGCATCGTCGTGGTGCTGGAAATCACCCGCCGCCTCTGGGGGCGCTGGAACGAGGTGCTGACCCGCAAGAACCCGATGTTCCGGTCCATCATCCGCCCCTGGGAGAAGGACCGCCCCAACTCGGCCTCGTGGTACGTCCTGTCCCTCTTCCTGCTGGCGCTGCTGGTCCCTCCGCCGGCGGCCCAGATGGCGGTGCTGATCCTCGGCTTCGGGGACCCGATGGCAAGCCTGGTGGGAAGGCGCTTCGGTTCCATCAAGATCCACCGCCGCAAGAGCCTCCAGGGGTCGCTGGCGCTCTTCCTGGTGGCCTTGCTGGTGAGCCTGCTGGTCCCGTGGATGCACGGGCTGACGATGGGGATCGGGGCGCGCCTGGGCATGGCCTTCACCGTGGCCCTGGGAGCGACCCTGGCGGAACTGTACAGCGACGTCGTGGACGACAACCTGACCGTGACGCTGGGCTCCGGAGGAATCGCCGCGATCTGGATGACGTTCTAGAACCGTTCCAGCCGGAACAGGCGGACCGACCGCCCCGGGACCAGCAGGGCCTCGTCCGGGTCCAGCCACACCCGGTTCTCGCCGGGGACCTCCGTGGCTTCCCGCCGGCCGCCACCGGGAATCCCCTCGACCCGGGGAGCGATGGCCGCGGCGATGTCGTTCAGGTTGACCAGTGCGATCCACCGGACCGGCATCCCCGCCTCCTCGCCGTCCGCGACGATCTGGGTCGGAAGGAAGCGCCCGTGGCGGTCGGGCACGAAGGCCGGACCCGACCGGGAGGCCAGCAGGCGCATCGCCACCGGGTCGTCGAAGGGTCCCTTCCGGAGGTCATGGCCGACGGTCAGGGACGACCCGGCCAGGGAGGCCACGACCGCCAGGGCCCGGGCCTGGTCCTCCGGCACCCCCTGCTGGATCAGCGCATCCCCGTCGCCGGACCACAGGATGCCGTCCCCGTGGCACCGCTGGATCGACCCCGCCAGGTTGTTCCGGATCCCCGGGGTCAGGAAGTCCCGGCCGGCCTCCTGCATCCAGGTCCGCCAGGCGGGCGTCCCGTAGGCGGTGTCCGGCCCCAGACGCTGCACGTCGATCACCCCTGCATTGCCCAGGACCGGCCCGATCCCCGCCAGCATCCGGGCATCCTCCCCGACCCCCTCCCGGACCGCCTCGATCCCCAGGCGGTAGGCCCGGGCCCGGGTGGCGGAGGGGTCGGATCGCACGCCCGGCACCGCGGCAGCCGTCAGGAAATCCACCTTGAACAGCCGGAATCCCATCGATCGCAGGGTCCGATAGACCGATGCCAGGTGCTCCCGGACCTCGGGCCTCGTGGTGTCCAGCCCGTAGTAGAACCGGGGTCCCCGGGCCCCCATGATGAAGCCCGCCGGCACCTTCCGACCGCGCCGGTTCCGGACGATCCAGTCCGGGTGTTCCCGGAAGAGGTCGCTGTCGGGGGACACGGCGAAGGGGGCGGTCCAGATCCCGGGAAGGAATCCGGCCTGCTCCACCGAACGGGCCAGGGACTCCAGGCCGGACGGGAACTTGCGGTTCGTCTGGAGCCAGTCCCCGATGGCCCGCTGCCAGCCGTCGTCCAGTTGCATGTACTCGACGGGGAGACCAGTCCTTCGGGCCAGCCGCACGTTTTCCAGGAAGGCCGCCTCGTCCACCCGGTCGTAGAGGCCCGAGTACCAGGAGCACCAGAGGCGGCAGGGGCGGACCCGGGATCCGTGCCGATCGGCCATCGCCCGGGCATGGGCCTGCAAGGTGCCGTCGGGATGGGCCGCCCACGCCAGCAGCACGGGCTCCAGATCCCGGGCGGACCCCGGGTCCTGCACGGCGCCGTCCATCAGGGCCCAGGCGATCGCCGACCGATCCGGCAGGGAGACCTCGACCTGGGAGAAGTGCTCCGCCGTCCCGGCGAACCCGAACAGCAGCGAGGTCCCGTCGGGGTCCGTCAGGACCGTGAACCACTCGGACTGGACCTCCCCGGGACGTTTCGAAAACCGGGTTCCCGTGTTGAAGGTCATGTGACGGACCGACCTGGGCAGCAGGGCGTAGGGAACCCGCAGGAAGCATTCCCGTTCCCGCATGCCCGGCACCAGGAATCCCGAGGGCGACGCGACGTTCCACCCCATCTTGTAGAGAGCCACCGCGTGCCGGTCCCGGCCGATCAGGAGGCCCCCAGGCGTGCCGATCCCGACCCGGTCCAGCGCCACCGGGCGATCCCCGGCGTTCACCAGCCGGGGACGGGCCACGACGCGCCCTTCCGCGAGGGTCCACCGGCAGTCCATCCGCAGGCCGCCTCCCAGGGGCTGCACGACCCGCACCTCCCCCTCGCCGGGATGGACCTCCGCGTCCTCCGGCTCCTCCGGAAGGGCCGGCCGGCCCTCGGCGAACCAGCGCAGCCCCCGGAGCAGGAAGCGCCCGTCCGAGGTCTGGACCTGGACCTCCCCCGAGGGGTCGACCCGCAGTTCCATGCCCCCGTCCCGGGTCACCCACTGTGGCTCCATCCATGCCTCCGGAAATGCGATGGGGTTCCTATCGCACGTTTCCCGGGAAAATCAATCCCCGAAGCGGCGTGCGGACTACTCCCAGGCGATCGCCAGGGGAGTGAGGGGATTCAGCAGGTCGGGATGCCTGGGAACGACCCGTGCCGCGAATCCCATCCGGCCGGCCCGACGGCAGACCGCCCGGGCGACGAAGAGGTGTTCGCTCCCCTGCTGCCCGGCCGGTTCCGCACGGACCACCTCCGCCTGCTGGACCTGCTGGTCGGGGCCCAGGGGGCCGATCCGGACCTCCACCGAGACCTCGTCGGGCCCCAGGTCTCCCAGGACGACCCGGACGGGGATTTCCAGGGTCTGCCCCAGTTCCACCTCCTCGACCGGGAAGTCCCCCAGGGAGATTCGCACCTGACCCCAGGCGGCGGCCACCCGGGCCCTCCACTGGGCCAGGGCCTCGGGACCCGCCAGCCCGCCCTCCCGCCAGCGCCGTCCCAGGCGATGACCCGGCAGGTAGGCCTGTTCCGTGTATTCCCGGAGCATCCGGTGGGTGTTGAACCGCCCGCCGATCTTCCGGATGCTGGCCTTCATCATGCGGATCCATTCCCGGGGCAGTCCCGATCGGTCCCGGTCGTAGAACAGCGGGACGATCTCGCTTTCCAGCAGATGGAACAGGGCCTCCGACTCCAGGCGGTCCTGCTCCTCGGCGTCCGGATGGACGGTCCCGTCCCCGATGGCCCAGCCCAGGTCGGGCTCGTAGCCCTCGGCCCACCATCCGTCCAGCACCGAGCAGTTCAGGGCCCCGTTGGCCGCGGCCTTCATCCCCGAGGTCCCCGAGGCCTCCAGGGGCCGCCTGGGGGTGTTCAGCCAGACATCCACGCCCTGCACCAGGTACCGGGCGGCATGCATGTCGTAGTCCTCCAGGAACACCAGGTGCCCCGCCAGGCGGGGATCCCGGGCGAAGGCGACGACCGACCGGATCAGTTCCTTGGCCGGGAAGTCCTGGGGATGGGCCTTGCCCGCGAAGACGATCTGCACGGGCCTCTCGGGATGGGTCAGCAGGCGGATCAGGCGCTCCGGCTGCCGGAACAGCAGCCCGGCCCGCTTGTAGGTCGCGAATCGCCGGGAGAATCCCAGGGTGAGGACCGCCGGGTCCAGGACCTCCATCGCCGCCGTCTGGGCCGACAGGCCCGCCCCCTGGCGTCGCACCTGGGCGGTCATCCGCTTGCGGACGAAGAAGACCAGGCGCTCCTTGCGGACCTGGTGGGTCCGCCACAGCTCCGAGTCGGGGATCGTGTCCACCTTGTCCCAGAGCCCCGCATCACCCGGGTCCTCGGCCCACCGCGGGCCCAGGTAGCGCAGGAACAGGTCCGCCATGTCGTGGCTGACCCAGGTCCGCGTGTGGACCCCGTTGGTCACGTGGTGCAGGGGCACCTCCTCGGCCGGCAGTCCCGGCCAGAGGTCCTTCCACATCTCCCGGGCCACCTCCCCGTGGAGCGCGCTGACCCCGTTGCTGAAGGCCGCCGTGTGCAATGCCAGCACGGTCATGCCGAAGGAACCGCCGCTCTGGGGGCCGTCATGCCCCATCGCCAGCAGCCGTTCCGGCGAAAGCCCGATTTCTCGGGCCAGGGGACCCAGGTAGCGCAGGACCAGTTCCTGGTCGAAGACCTCGTTGCCCGCGGGAACCGGCGTGTGGGTGGTGAAGACGCTGGTCGCCCGGACCATCTCCAGGGCGGCCTCCAGGGACAGGCCCTCCTCCCGGACCAGGTGGCGAAGACGCTCCAGGACCAGGAAGGCCGAGTGCCCCTCGTTCATGTGATAGACCGTCGGGACATGGCCCATCTCGCGAAGGGCCCGGACCCCGCCCACCCCCAGGACGACCTCCTGGCGGATGCGCATCTCCCGGTCCCCTCCGTAGAGGGTCGAGGTGACCTCGCGCTGCCTGGGCGAGTTCTCGGGAAGGTTGGTGTCCAGCAGCAGCAGGGGCGTGCGTCCCACCTGGACCCTCCAGATCCGGGCCGCCACGGACTCCCCGGCCAGGTCCACGTGGACCATCCTGGGACGCCCCTGGTCGTCCTTTTCCTGGTGCACGGGCATGTTGTACCAGTCGTTGTCCGGGTAGGTCTCCCCCTGCCACCCGTCGGGGTTCAGGACCTGCCGAAAGTACCCCTTCTGGTAGAGCAGCCCGATCCCGATGAGGGGAAGACCCAGGTCCGATGCCGTCTTCAGGTGATCCCCCGACAGCACTCCCAAGCCGCCCGAGTAGATGGGAAGACCGGCATCCAGGCCGTACTCCGTGCTGAAATAGGCCACCAGCATGTCCCGCTCGGTCCCGTGCTGGCGGTGGTACCATCCCGGTTTCGCCAGATCCCGCTGGAACTGCTCGTGAACCCGGTTCAAGGTCGCGACGAACGACTCGTCCCGGGCGAGTTCCTCCAGGTGTTCCTGGGGGATGCGCCCCAGCATGGCCACGGGATTCTGGTGGCATTCCTCCCAGAGCCCGGGCTCGATCCGGATGAACAGCTGGATGGCGTCCCAGTTCCACGAATACCAGAGGTTGTTGGCCAGGGTCCACAGGGGTTCCAGGGAAGCCGGCAACCGGGGCCGGACCTGGAAGGAATGGATCTTCATCGCTGCCTCGCTCCAACGAGTGGTCGAGCGGCCGTCGCCCGCGGGCGATAGGGAAACAAAGGACGGCCTTCCGGTCAAGAGGAACGATGGGCCCGCCGGGACCCGCGACCGCTCGGCAGAAGCACGCGGGACCTCGGTGCCGATGCGGGGACGGAGGTCACCAGGCCCGCAGACCGCCGTACAGGGCCCGGGACCGCCGGTGATCCCGGCGCATCAGGAAGGAGACCCGCCGGGCATACCGCTCACCCGCTGCGCCGACCAGCACGCCCTCGTTGTAGTGGGCGACCCACCACGGGGCACCCGTGAGCGAGGAGGCCCGCCGTTCCTGGACGTAGGACAGAATCGAGATCCCCGCCCGGATGTTGCGGTGCCGGTCCAGCAGATCGTCGCAGGATCCCAGGCGCAGGGCCTCCTTCCAGGCCCGGCAGTTGACCTGGAAGCGCCCGTAGTTGCCCTGGGAGACGACCCGGTCCCTCCGGCCGTCGGCCTCGGGGATGTTGCCCGTCTCCGCCCGGGCAACGGCGAGCGCCACGTGAGGATTGACCCCCTGGACCAGGGAGACCAGCACGATCTCGGTCTCCGGGGACCATCGATCCGGGTCCAGCGGTCCCTCGGCCGTGGCGGCCACGGCTGCCGTCAGCAACAGGATTGTCAACATGACCTCTCCTCCCCCGCCGGGCCGGCGTCCCGAGGAAGCCGACATGACGGGACGTCGCGGGGACCGACCAGGGCGGCCCCCGGGACCGTAGGACGTGATTGTAACCATTCCGTCGGGTTTGACCAGGGGGAAGGCCCGGTCGTCTTGCCGGATGGCCGATTTCGGGGATAATCCGCTGCGGGCGGAAGGTCCCATGGGCGGGACCGGGCCCCGCAACGGAGGAGGATTCCCATGGCGATGGTTTCCCTGCGGCAACTGCTGGATCACGCGGCCGAGCACGGATACGGGGTCGGGGCATTCAACGTCAACAACATGGAACAGATCCAGGCGATCCTGGAGGCGGCCCGGGAGACCGAGTCCCCGGTGATCGTCCAGGCCTCCCGGGGAGCCCGGAAGTACACCAACGACCGCTTCCTGTACCACCTGATGCTGGCGGCCGTGGAACTCTACCCGGAGATCCCCATCGTGCTGCACCAGGACCACGGCAACAGCCCCGACACCTGCGCCTCGGCCATCGAGAACGGCTTCACCTCGGTGATGATGGACGGGTCCCTGATGGAGGACGGCAAGACCCCGGCCACCTTCGAGTACAACGTCGAGGTGACCCGGAAGGTGGTGGACCTGGCCCACCGGAAGGGGGTCAGCGTCGAGGGGGAACTGGGGGTCCTGGGCCACCTCTCGGGCCACGCCGGGGAGAAGGAGGACGGCCACGGCGCCGAGGGGGTGCTTCGCCGGGAGGACCTGCTGACGGACCCGGACCAGGCGGCGGAGTTCGTGCGGCAAACCGGGGTGGACGCCCTGGCGGTGGCCATCGGGACCAGTCACGGGGCCTACAAGTTCACCTCGCGGCCGACGGGGGAGGTCCTGGCGATGGACCGGATCGAAGAGATCCACCGCCGCCTGCCCAACACCCACCTGGTCATGCACGGGTCCTCGTCGGTGCCCCAGGAACTCCAGGACCTGATCAACCGGTACGGCGGCCGGATGAAGCAGACCTACGGAGTGCCCATCGAGGAGATCCAGCGGGGCATTCGCCACGGCGTGCGGAAGATCAACGTGGACACCGACAACCGGATGGCCATCACCGCGGCCATCCGGAAGGTCTTCGCCGAGACCCCCGAGAAGTTCGACCCCCGGGACTACCTGGGACCGGCCCGGGACATGATGAAGAAGGTGGTTGCGGAGCGGATGGTGCAGTTCGGCCAGGCCGGTCAGGCCCCGAAGATCCGGGCGATCCCCCTGTCGGAGATGGTGAAGTACTACGGGCTTTCCTGATGTCCCGCCGGCTGCCGGGACGTTCCGGCGGTGGCCCCCCATCCCAGGGTTTCCAGCAGGTCCCGGGGTTCCAGGCCAAAGAGGGAGCGGGACCATACCGCCACCGCCTCGGGGACGTCGGCGGACAGCGCGAGGCAGCGCAGGAAGGCGTCGGCCAGGAGATCGAGGGTCTCGGGGGCGGTCCCCTCGCACCAGCGGCGTTTCCAGTCCTCCCGGAGCCGGTCTGCGAGTTCCCCGGAGAGGCGCCGGATCCGCTCCCGGACCCAGTCCCGCCTGGAGGTCAGTTCGACGGGATCCGGTTGCAGCCCGATGTCGGGCCGATCGACGTCGTGGGTGATGTCGGTCTGCTCCAGCACGTCGGAGACCGCGGCCCGGTAGGACTGGTCCCCCAGGCGCATCGTGGCGTCCAGTTGCAGCCGGAGGGACTGGCGGATCCGGCGCCCGGAGAATCGCAGGACCTGAGGCTCGACGCGGACCTTCGCGACCTCCCGGGTCCGGGTCCGGCACTCCGATCGGGTCCCGGTGACGGTGACCTGCTTCCCGTTCTCCCAGCGGGTGGACGTCACGGGAACCTGGGTCCACTCGCAGTACTCCTCGAGATCCGAGTAGGGGACCTGGATCACGTAGGCATGTTCCAGGGGGATCTCCTCCGACGCGCTGCGGGCCACCAGGGTTCCCCGGGCCTCGACAGTCACCCGGGAGGCGCTGCGGGGGTCGAACCAGGGGGTGGACTGGAGGGCCTCCGACAACATCCCCCGCAGGTCCTCGAGTTCCGCTTCCTCGAACCCGCCGACGCCCATGGACCCGGCCTCGAGCACCCCGAACCGCCCGGCCGCCAGGGCCAGCCGGAAGGGAGAATCGAGGGTCTTCTGGACCCCGAAGACCGCACAGTAGCGGGCCAGGAACTCCGCGAAGAACGGGGCCCTGGGGGAGGCGATCCTCCAGAGGGCCTCGCAGTGGCCTGTCCCGGCCCGGACGACCTGCTCCTGCCGCTCGTTCCAGAGGCGGACGCCGTTGTAGCCATCCCCGAACACGTCCCGGTGGTTCTCAAGGAACCGGGCGACGGCCAGGGGCCGGGTCCAGAGAGGCCGGAGACGTTCGTCCAGGATGGACACCAGGGCCGCGGCCTCCTGGTCGTACTCGGGACCGGTGTCGGCCGGGACGGCCATTTCCCAGGCCCGTGCCTGGACAACCACCCGTTTCATCCCGTCCAGAGCCTCGTCGAGGCTGCCCGAGAGCCGGAGGGAACGGACCCTCTGGAGGGCCTTCCGGACCCAACCGCTCCGGGCCCGTGCAAGCCCCTGCTGCAGATCCGCGTCCCCCGGCCGGGACTCGAGGGCCTTCCGGTAGAACGCCTCCGCCTCCCCGTAGGACTCCCGGGCCAGCAGATCCTCCCCCACGCGATCTCTCCGGTCCGTGGCGCCGGTGGACACGCAGGCGGAAAAGGCCAGGATTCCCGCGGCGATTGCCCTGGTCATGGGGACCTCCTTGGGGGCATCAGTCTCCCCCGGGGAAGCCAGGCGGTCAAGCCTGGGGACAGTCCCCTTTTTCAGCCAGCGTTTCCATCAAGAAAACAGATGGTTGAGGATGATAAAAAGGTGACTGTCCCCGGATTTTCGGCTACCCTGGCGACATGGATCGCCCGACCCTTCGCCCCGGCGCCGGCCCCCGCAAGCGGTGGTGGTGGATCCCCCTCGCCATGGCGGTCGGCGGGGTGTGGTCCTGCGGGTTCCGGGGACGGGCGGGCCGGCCGCTGGAACCGGAGGAGGCCCCACCCCGCCCCTGGGTGATCGTCCCGGGTGCCCGGGTGCTCCCGGATGGACGCCCCTCGCCGGCCCTGGAGGACCGGCTGGCCTGCGCGCTGGAACTCCGCCGCCGGGGCCTCGCGGCAAAGGTGCTCGTTTCGGGCAACGCCGCCTCGCCCTGGGGCGACGAAACGGAGGCGATGCGGACCTGGCTCCTCTCCCGGGGGGTGCCCGAGGACGACGTCCGGCTCGATCCCGAGGGAATCCGGACGCTGGCCACCCTGGACCGGGCGATCCGGGTCTTCGGCATCCCCGCCGCCCTGGTCTGCAGCCAGGCCTACCACCTGCCCCGGATCCTCTACCTCTCCCGGGCCGTGGGCCTGGACGCGACCGGCGTGGTCGCGTCGGGGCATCCGGTCCCGCTGCGGGACCGACTCCGGGAGGTGCTGGCCTGGATCCGGGCGGTGATCGACGTGTCCCGGATCAATGGGCTCGACAGGACTCCAGAACCTGGTCCCGGGTCTTCGGGCAGAAGGATCCCTTCCCCAGGTAGCTATCCCACAGCATCTCCTGGAAGCGCTTTCCCTTCAGCGGAGGGCCCAGGGGATGGCCGTCCCGGGTGATCCGGGTCCCCTCCCCGGGGACGTACAGCATCTCCAGCACCGTGCCGTCCCGGACCTCGGTGCGCATCATCGCGATGAAGGCCTCGGCCTGCCGACGGTCCTCCTCGGTGAGGTCCGGGGGCATCCGGGGTTCGGTGACCTTGCGGGTCTCCGACTCGAGGCGCCGATCGGACACGGTCCGGACGAACTCCTGGCGGATCATCTTCACCCGGTCGTCCCGGACCATCGCGACGGGATCGCAGGATCCGTCCTCCGTGTAGATCCCCAGCACGAAGACGTCGAGGGTGTACTTCTCCCGCAAGCCCAGACCCACCAGCCGCAGGGTCTTCCCACCCCTCTCCAGGGAGTCGGGGAAGGTTCGGCCGTAGGCCTCCCGTCCTGCGGCCCCGGCGGGCAGCAGAGCCGCCACCAGCATCATCGCAGCGATCCGCTTCACCGACTGTTCCTCCTGCCGTGCAGGCTGGGAACCGCCCGCCCGGCGACCGCGGTTCCCGCCATGTCCGCCGTCACAGGATCCGCGAGAGCCAGCGCCGGCTGGCCCGATCCATGGCCTTCCGGTCGGGCACCCACCACCGGATGCCATGGGAGTCCGCCACCAGCACCCCGCCCTTGCCGACGAGCCGGATGTGCTCGTCCGCCGTGACCAGGAACGAGGCGGGGCCCCGGTCGGTCTCCACCTCCCAGAGGGACGGGTAGTCCACCGGGGAAATGGACCGGATGCGGCGGATCACTGGCAGGAATTCCCACCGCTCCATCTCTTCCTCGACGAGTCGGCGGTCCCCGGGAGGAAGCCGGTCCAGGCGAGGGACCCAGCCCACCTCCCTGCCCCCTTCGTCGCAGAAAGCCACCAGTCCCTCGGGGTCCGACAGCGGGAAGGCCCGGACGGGCATCACCCCCACCACCTCGGTGCCGTCCGGCCTCCGCAGGACCAGGCGGCCCCGGGAATCGATCCGGAACCCGAAGTCCGTGGACACCCCGCCGCTCATGCCCTCCCCCTCTCGACCTCCTGGCGGGCCTGGGCCTCCCAGAGCGCCCGGTACAGACCCCCCGCCGCCATCAGGACCTCGTGGGTCCCTTCCTCGACCACCCGGCCTCCCTCCAGCACCACCACGCGGTCCGCCTTGCGCAGCGTGCTGAGCCGGTGGGCGATGGCGATGGTCGTCCTTCCCCGGACCAGGTGGTCCAGGGCTTCCTGGATCTCCATCTCCGTCCGGGTGTCCACCGAGGAGGTCGCCTCGTCCAGGACCAGGATCCTCGGGTCAATCAGGATGGCCCGGGCGATGCTGATGCGCTGGCGCTCCCCGCCCGAAAGGGTCTGCCCCCGCTCGCCGACCAGGGAGTCGTAGCCCTCGGGCAGTTGGAGGATGAAGTCGTGGGCCCGGGCGGCCCTCGCCGCGGCGACGATCTCGTCCCGGGTGGCCTCCGGGCGCCCGTAGGCGATGTTGTCGGCGATGGTCCCGTAGAAGAGGAACGGCTCCTGGAGCACGATGCCGATGTGCCTGCGGTAGTCCACCACGGCCATCTCCCGGAGATCGACGCCGTCCACCCGGATGGCCCCTTCGGTCGGGTCGCGGAACCGGCAGATCAGGTCCAGCAGCGTCGTCTTGCCCGCACCAGTGGGGCCGACGATCCCCACCATCTCCCCGGGGCGGATCCGGATCGTCACGTCCTCGATCACCCGTCGGCTGCCGTAGCGGAAGCCCACCCGATCCAGTTCCACCTCGCCCCGGACCGACCTCACCGGCACCGGCGTCGAAGGGTCGGGCACGCTGGGCATCCGGTCCAGGATCTCGAAGATCCGCTGGGCGCTGGCCGCCGCCCGCTGGGTCGATCCCCCCATCCGGGTCATCGCCTCGATCCGGGAGTAGAACCGGGCGATGTAGGCCAGGAACGCCGTCAGGACGCCCACCGTGATCTGCTGATCCCAGACCCGCCAGGCCCCGAAGGCCCAGGCGACCACCACGCCCAGCTGGTTCACCATCCCGACCGTGGGCCACAGGAACGTCCAGAGGCGGTTCACCTGGTTGTTGGAGGCCACGATGCGGGCGTTGGCCTCCTCGAAGCGCCGCACCTCCCGGCGCTCCTGGGCGAAGGCCTTCACCACCTTGATCCCCGGGATCGTGTCGGCCAGCATCGCCGTCATCTCGGCCCAGGTGCGGCTGCTCCGGAGGAAGCCCTCCGAAAGTCGCTTCCGGGTCGCCCAGGTGGTCAGGAACACCACGGGCAAAGTCCCCAGGGTCGCGGCGGCCAGCACCGGGTCCATGTAGAAGAGCATCCCCGCCGATCCCAGCAGCATCAGCAGGTCCGTGGTGAAGTCGGTGAGGGTGTCCGACAGGAAATAGCAGATCCGGTCCGTGTCGCTGCCGATCCGGGAGACCAGGTCCCCGGTCCGGCGGGCGCTGAAGTAGTCGATGGACAGGGTCTGGAGGTGGGCGTAGGTGCGGTTCCGCAGCCCGGCACTGACCCGTTCCGAGAGGCTCGCCAGGACCCAGCCCTGGGCCCAGGCCAGCAGCCAGGCCGCGACGGCCGCGCCGAGCATCCCGGCCAGCAGCCAGGGCACCCGACCGAAGGTCGAGGCCCCCGTCTCCCGGAGCGACTCCAGTTCCTGCCGGACCTCCTCGGGTCTGCGCGAGGGGTCCTCCCGGAGGGTCCGGGTCTGCTCCTGGTAGGGGGTGAGGATCTCGTCCACCAGGGGCCAGGTGAGCAGGGGTGGCACCAGGCCGATTCCCGTCGATCCCAGCGTCAGCAGAACCCCGAGGACCAGGGACGCGAGGTGAGGCCTGGCGAAGGGCAGCAGGCGCAGGAGCACCCCGACGCGAGGCTTCTGGTCCGGGGCCGCCTCCTCGGGCTCCCGGGCCTCGTCCCCCGCTTCCTCGCCCCCGGCTGAAATCACCTCTGCCGGCGATCGCCGGAAGTCGTCCACGAACTTCCCGACCTCCGGCGCCAGGGCCACCGTGTAGTGCCACCGCCCCAGCAGCCGTTCCCGGGAGCGGGCTTCCAGGGTTCCCAGGCCGGACCGATCCCGGTGCACCAGTTCGACAACGTCCTCCCTGGGAATGCTCAGGATCCGGGGTTCCCCGCCCTGCCCCACTTCGACGGCCACCAGTTCCCGGTCGGTCAGGGCAAGGAGGGTGGGCCGAAAACTCCGCCGGGAGTCGAGGTCCAGCCAGAGGATGCGGGCAGGCACGCTTCCCAGGGCCCGGACCAGCGCCTGGTGCAGCGCGGCCCGGGCGGCATCCGCTGCGGGTTCCTTCCGGTCCAACCCGTTTCCCTCGCCGGTTCCGGTGCGAGTCTACACGGGAACGCCGCCGGCGCTCCATCCCCGGACCTTCCACCCGGGGCGATTGTGCCACTCTGGAAGCCGGCGTATCATCATGCCCCTGTTCGGTGGCCCCCTTCGGTTCGTTCGCAGGAGAGGACGGATGAAGGTCTTGAGGGTGCGGGCGCTCCGGGGTCCCAACTTCTGGTCGCGACGGACCTGCATGGAAGCGCTGGTGGACCTGGAGGAACTCCGGGACGCCCCCAGCAACTCCCTGCCGGGATTCAACGACCGCCTGCTGGCATGGCTGCCCTCCCTCGAGGAGCACCGCTGCGGCGTCGGGGAGCGGGGGGGATTCCTGATGCGGCTCCGGGAAGGGACCTGGATGGGCCACGTGCTGGAACACGTGGTGCTGGAACTCCAGAGCCTGGCCGGCACGCCGGTGGGCTTCGGGAAGACCCGGGAGACCTGCGTGCCGGGCATCTACAAGGTCGCCTTCCGGTACCGGGACGAGACGGTGGCCCGGGCGGCCCTCCAGGCGGCCCTGGACCTCCTGAAGGCCGCCATCGAGGACCGCCCCTTCGACGTCCGGATGGTCATCGCGGACCTGCGGGACCAGGTGGACCGGCACTGGATCGGCCCCTCCACCCGGGCCATCGCCGAGGCGGCCGAGGCCCGGGACATCCCCTGGCAGCGCCTCCATGACGGGAACCTGCTGCAACTGGGATACGGGGCGAAGGCGCGCCGGGTCTGGACCGCCGAGACCGACCGCACCTCGGCCATCGCGGAGACCATCTCCCGGGACAAGCACCTGACCCGTTCCCTGCTGGCGGCGGCCGGCGTGCCGGTGCCTGAGGGACAGGTCGTCCGGAACGCCGAGGAGGCCTGGGAGGTCGCCTCGGAGGACATCGGCCTGCCGGTGGTGGTGAAGCCGGTGGACGGGAACCACGGCCGGGGCGTCTGCCTGGACCTCCGGACCCGGGAGGAGGTCTTCGAGGCCTGGCGACTGGCGGAACCCGAAGGGTCCGGGGTGATGGTGGAGCGTTTCGTCCCGGGCGTGGAGCACCGGCTGCTGGTGGTGGGATCGAAGGTCCAGGCGGCCGTCCGGGGGGAGACCGCCTGGGTGGTCGGGGACGGGAAGTCCACGATCCAGCAGTTGATCGACGCCCAGTTGAACCGGGTCCCCTGGCGGGGAACCCACGAGGATGCGCCCTACAACCTGATCCGGCTCAGCGACGACCCGGTCTGCCTCTTCGACATCCGACGCCAGGGTCTCGAGGGCCCCGACTCGGTGCCCGCCGAAGGGCAGCGGGTCCTGGTCCAGCGGAACGGCAACGCCATCCACGACTGCACGGACCTGGTCCACCCGGAGGTGGCGGCGACGGCCGTGCTGGCGGCCCGGGTGATCGGCCTGGACGTGGCCGGCATCGACCTGGTCGCCGAGGACATCTCCCGCCCCTTGCAGGAACAGCGGGGTGCCATCGTCGAGGTCAACGCCGGTCCCGGGCTCCTGATGCACCTGCGGCCGGCGACGGGAACTCCGCGCCCCGTCGGAGAGGCCATCGTCGAGCAGGTCTTCCCGAACGGCCAGAACGGCCGGATCCCCCTGGCCTGCATCACGGGGAACCGCTGGCGCGCCCTGACGACCCGCATGGTGGAGAGCATCCTGGAATGGACGGGCCAGCGCCTGGGCGTCGCGGCCAGCGACGGCGTCCGGGTGGGGAAGAGGGTGCTGGACCCGTCCCCGAGGGCCGACGCCCTGGGGGCGCGCAAGGTGCTCCGGAATCCCCAGGTCGAAATCGCGCTGCTGGAGGCCGATCCCCTGGGCATCCTCCGGGAGGGGCTGGGCTTCGACCGGTGCCGAGTCGCCGTGGTGACCGACGTGGGGGATCCGGAAGGCCTCGAGGAGGAATCCATCCGGACCTCCGACGAGTTCTACGGCGTGCTGAGGTGCCCCGTGGACGTCGTGTCGGCGCTCGGATACGCGGTGCTGAACGGGGAGGATCCCCAGGCGGCCGACATGGCCCGCCTGTCCGACGGAGGCGTCATCCTCTTCGCCCGGGATCCCGAGACGCCCTCCCTGCAGGATCACCGGAAGCGCGAAGGGCTGGCGGTCACGATCCGGGAGGGTCGCCTGGTGCTCTGGGACGAGTCGGAAACGGACCTCGGGGAGATCGGCCCCGGCGACCCGGTCCCGATCCTGGCCGCGGCAGCCACGGGATGGGCCCTGGGACTGGACCCGGAAACCATCCGGTCCGGTCTCCAACCCTGGATGCAGGAGGCGTCCCGATGAAGGTGGAGCGCATCCGCTCCCTCCATGGACCCAACATCTGGTCCAGGCACCCCGTGATCGAGGCGATGGTCACGCTGGACCCCGACGAACTCTCGGACGAACTTCCTCCCGGACTGGACGAGCACTGCCGGGAACTGCTGGCGGCGCTCGAAGGGACCAACGGAGGGACCGTCCTGCCCCGGACGCCGGCGCACCTGCTGGGACGGATCGCCCTGGGCCTGATGGTCCGCGCCGGGTGTCCGGTGTCGTTCTGCAAGGTGGTCCCGGCCAGGCCCGAGCGCACCTTCCGGGTGGTCGTGGAGTACGTGGACGAGGAGGTCGGGCTGCTGGCGCTGGAACTGGCCCGGAAGGCGTGCCAGGAGTGCGCGGAGGGACGGTTCCTGGACGTCACCACGCTGGTGGAAGAGGTCCGGGACCTCGACGACCAGGTCCGACTGGGTCCGAGCACGGGGGCCATCGTCCGGGCCGCCAGGAAACGAGGCATCCCGGTCCAGCGCCTGACCCGCGGGAGCCTGGTGCGGCTGGGCTGGGGGGTGCGCCAGCGGCGGATCCTGGCCGCCGAGACGGACCGATCCCCGGCCATCGCCGAGGGCATCGCCCAGGACAAGCAACTGACGAAGGACCTGCTGGCCGCCGGGGGCGTCCCGGTCCCGGAAGGCCGCGCGGTGGAGACCCAGGAGGACGCCTGGAAGGCCGCCCTGGAGGTCGGCCTCCCGGTGGTCGTGAAGCCCCGGAATGGCAACCAGGGCAAGGGCGTCAGCGTCAACCTGTCCCGGCGGGAGGAGGTCGAGGAGGCCTTCCGGGCCGCCCGGGCCTTCGACGATTCGGTGCTGGTGGAGCAGTACGTCCAGGGGCGCGACTACCGGCTGCTGGTCGTCGGGAACCGGATGGTGGCCGCGGCGCGGCGGGACCCCCCGGTGGCCGTCGGGGACGGCGTACGGTCGGTGCGGGCCTTGGTGGAAAAGATCAACGCCGACCCGAGGCGACGGGAGGGCCATGCCTCGTCCCTGAGCCGGGTCCGCCTGGACGACATCGCCCTGGCGCTGCTGTCCCAGCAGGGACTCACTCCCGAATCGGTGCCCGACCCGGGCCAGGTGGTGGTGCTGCGGCGCAACGCAAACCTCAGCACGGGGGGAACGGCCACCGACGTCACCGACGAGGTCCACCCGGACGTCGCCGACCAGGCCGTCGAGGCGGCCCACATGATCGGCCTGGACGTCTGCGGGGTGGACATCATCGCTCCCCGGATCGACCGTCCCCTCCAGGAGACCCGGGGCGCCGTGGTGGAGGTCAACGCCGCTCCGGGCCTCCGCATGCACCTGGACCCGTCCTACGGGAAGGGCCGCCCGGTGGGCGAGGCCATCGTCTCCCTGCTGTTCGGCCCGGGCGACGACGGGCGGATCCCCGTCGTGGCGGTTTCGGGAACCAACGGCAAGACGACCACCGTTCGGCTGATCACCCACGTGCTGGCGACCATGGGACGCACGGTGGGCATGACCTGCTCCGACGGCGTCTACGTCGGTCCAAGGAGACTGGACCACGGGGACTGCAGCGGACCCCGGAGCGCCCGGAACGTCCTGTCCCACCCGGACGTCGAGGCGGCGGTGCTGGAAACGGCCCGGGGAGGCATCCTCCGGGAGGGCCTGGGTTTCGACTTCTGCGACGTGGCCGTGGTGACCAACGTCGGGCAGGGGGACCACCTGGGACTGGCGTTCATCGACAGCGTCGAGGACCTCGCGGTGGTGAAGCGGGTGATCGTCCAGGCCGTCGCCCCCCACGGAACCGCCGTGCTGAACGCGATGGATCCCCTGGTGGTCCGGATGGCCGATGCCTGCCGGGGATCGGTGCTGTTCTTCGCGATGGACCCGGGCCACCCGGTCCTGGACCGGCACCGGACCAGGGACGGCCGGGCCCTGTTCCTGGACGGCAGGTCCCTGCGGGCGGTCCGGGGGGAGGACGACGAGATCGAGATTCCCCTGTCCCGCGTGCCCCTGACCCGGGACGGGCGGATCCCCTTCCAGGTCGAGAACGCGATGGCGGCGGTGGGCGCCTGCTGGGCCCTGGGCGTCCCCTGGGAGGTCATCCTCCACGGACTGGAGACCTTCCGGAGCACGCCGGACATGGCCCCGGGACGCTTCAACTGGATGGAGTGGAACGGCGCCACGGTCATCGCCGACTACGGCCACAATCCCGACGCCATGGAGGCCCTCACCCGGGCCATCGAACACGTGCCGGCCGGGAAGCGGGTGATCGTGATCAGTGCCGCCGGGGACCGCCGCGATGCCGACATCGTCCGCCAGGGACAGATCATCGGGGCCTTCTTCGACGAGGTGGTCCTGTACCAGGATCGCTGCCAGCGGGGCCGGGCCGACGGGGAGGTGATCGCCCTGCTGCGCCAGGGTCTCCAGGGATCCCCCCGGGCACGCATCGTCGCCGAGGTCCGGGGGGAGTTCCTGGCCATCGACACGGGGCTGTCCCGGCTGGCGCCGGGGGACGTGGGCCTGATCCTGGTGGACCAGGTCGAGGAGTCCCTGGCCTACCTGGGGCAGAAGATCCGGGACGCGAAGACGGAGCCGGCGACCGGCGAGGACGACCCTCAGAGGTAGTGCCCGCCGGCCATCCGAAGCACGAATGGCTCCCGCGACAGCAGGCAGATTCGGAACCAGGACTCCCAGGCGATCCGCCCGGTCTCGGGGTCCTTCTGAAGATTCCCGTGGCAGCCGGTAGCCCCCAGGTCCTTGCAGCGGGCGAAGACTCCCGAGACCCCGCAGGACAGCGACGGGTCGATGCCCCGGGCCATCGCCTCGGCGTCCTCGTCCCCTGCGGGAAGGCAGATTTCGTAGAAATCGAAGCGATCGGGATTGTCCCGGGAAAACCCGATCCGCTCCAGGTCGCATTCCGGTCCATCGACCCGGATCAGGGCCTCCAGCCACTGGGTGGGATAGTCGGCACACTGGTAGGTGCCCGGCTGGATCGCGTAGGCGTTCAGCACCCGGTAGAAGACGGCCCGGTTGGCCTCGTTTCGCCCCTCCTCGCCCCTGCGGAAGGTCATCGGCACCTCGCTGGAGGCGACTCCGCCGAAAGCCAGCAGTTCCACCGGCGGCAGGTTCCGCATCCCGCAGTCCCCCTCGACCGGGGGACAGGGGTCCGCGAGTCCCCGGGCCGTGGGCCACCAGATCGGGGTTTCCGGGATCGGGTACCAGGGGCCGTCCGTGTTCAGCGAAGAGGCAGAGTGGTAGAGGAACCGCGGCGTGCGGTTCCCGTCCCAGAGGACCAGCACCAGGTCCCGCCACCAGGGCACCTGCTGGGCCGCGTAGATCGTCACCGGATCCCCGACCTCGAAGGGCGGGCCCTGGTCCAGCGGCAGGTTCGTTTCGATGGTCACGGGGGACCCGTCCTCCATCCGGAACACGTACCGGTGCCCGGACCGCGTCTCCTCCACCCTGGCAAGAGTGGCGGAGCCGAAGATCACCCCCTGGCCCCACGGAGGCATGGGGCTCCCTTCGGTGGGAAACCCGAAGACCTCGAAGTTCGCGTAGGTGGCCGGAGGAGGCTCCCGGCACTCGCCGGACCCCGTGTCCCATCCGCCGACATCGACCGGGCCGTCCCCGCCGAGATCCATGCCCCCGACGTCCGTCGGGGCGGGATCGACCCCAGGATCCGGCGTTTCCCCAAGGTCCCGGAGGTCGAGGGACGGGTCCGTTCCCCCCTCGACCACGTCCCCGGGCGGGACGGGAACGTCCGGCTGGATCGCATCCTCCGGGATCCGGTGATCCCGGGAGGACCCGCCGGGTTCCAGCAGGCATCCAGCCACCAGCGCCAGGCACGGGACCAGGCTCCAGAGCCGCCGCGACATGAGGTGCTCCGAGAAGGAGTACGGCGAAAGCATAGGATTTTCCGCGGAAGAATCGACCGGATGGCCGGGAATTCAGAACGGGTCGAACCCGCCGCCGTCGAACAGGTCCCTGCGGAGGTCCTGGAACAGTTCCCGGAGCGTGTCGTAGTGCTGCCTCTCCCAGTCGGCCAGGAAGCGGTAGAAGTTCCGCACCTCCTCCTCGGCGGCCCCCTCGGCCTGCCCCTGGAACAGGGCGATGGCGTTGGACTCCAGCGTCAGGCCGATGGAGAGGGCCGAGACCTCGAAGGCGGCCTCCCGGGCCTGGGCCCGGAACCGGTCGGTCAGCACCCGGTCCACGAAGGCCCGGGTCCCGGGATCGGACCGGGGAACCAGGAAGGCGGCGGCCCCCTCCCGGTCATGCCGCGCGGCGACGTCCTTCAGGAAGGCCTTGTGCTGGACCTCGTCCCGGGCCAGTTTCTCGAAGACCTCCCGGACCGCATCGTGGTCGGTCCGCTGGGCCACCATCGAGTAGAAGGCGAATCCGTCGTTCTCGATCTGCCAGGCCCGGGACAGGATCTCGCGGATCTCCGGTCGCATGGTCACCTCCTGTGGCAAGGCTCCCGCCCCATCATCGTTCCCCGGTCATCCCGGATGCCGGGGGCTCGGCGGGTCGCACGGCGGCCGAGGGTTGCAGCCAGGCCAGCGCGCCGGTGGGACAGAACGGGACGCACCGGGGATCGCCGCCGCAGAGGTCGCACTTGGCGACCTCGTGCCTCCCCTCGTCCCAGTGCATGTTGCCGAAGGGACAGGCGGCGACGCACATCCGGCACCGGATGCAGGTCTCGTGGGAGACCTCGATGGCGCCGGTCCGGAGGTTCCAGGACAGGGCCCCGACCGGGCAGACGGCCAGGCAGGCCGCATCGTCGCACTGGAGGCACACCACCGGAGTCCCGGCCTCGGGCCCCCGTCGGAAGATGTGGATGCGGCTCTGGGCGGGCCGACCGTCGCTCCCGTGGGCGAAGGAGCAGGCCAGTTCACACTTCCCGCAAGCGATGCAGGACTGCGGCGTCACCCGGTAGATGCGATCCATGGTTCTCCCCTCTGCTCTCCCCCCGGTCCCCGGTCGCCGACCTTCACGAAGCGGCGGACCCCTTCGGCCCCGATCCCAGCGTCACGGTGGCAGCGGCCATCTCCCGCCGCTTGCAGGCGTCGCAGACCTCGAACTCCTCCGGAGGCCATCCCATGCGCTTCCCGTACCACTCCGCCTGGGCCTTCGTGATGTGGGCCCTTCCGCACCGGGGGCACCGGACCATCTCGAAGTCCCGGTTCCAGATCCGCCGACCCCCGGGACCCGACTCGAAGCGGATGAACCCCGTGGGGCAGATCTCCGCGCAGGCAAGGCACCCGACGCAGGCCGCCGGGGGTTCGTGGAAGGGCGGCGCGACGACCCGGCCGGCTCCCCGGTCGGCGGTCCCGATGGCCGAGTGTCCCAGGCGGTCGCAGATCCGCACGCACAGGCCGCACAGGATGCAGTCCGTCGGGTCGGGGTTGGGCTCGTAGGAGGTCTTCTCGATGCCGTGTTCCCGGGCGAGACGCTGGATCAGCGGCGTCCGGGGGGAACGGGCCAGCAGGAGGTCCAGCACGACCTTCCGGGTCTCGACCACCCGCTCCGACCGCGTGTCCACGATCAGGCCGTCCTCCACGGGGTAGAGGCACGACACCACCATCTTCCGCCATCCGTCCCACTCGGGCCGGGTCACGTCCACCACGCAGAGACGGCACCCGCCGTAGGGCTCCACCGCTGGGTGTTCGCAGAGGGTCGGAACCGGCACTCCGGCCTGCCGGCAGGCCTGGAGCAGGAAGGTCCCCGCCGGGGCCTCCACGCGCCGTCCGTCAATGGTCAGCGTGGGCATGGCTCGCCTCCTCCTTCCCTCCGCCCCGGGGCAGGAACTCGATGCAGTTCTCGGGGCAGACGTCGTAACAGGACCCGCAGGAAATGCACTTCTCGGACAGGATCCGGTGCTTCTGCCGGGGACGGCCCTCGATGGCCTCCACGGGGCACGCCTTCGTGCACTGGTGGCAGCCGGTGCAGGGGTCCTCGACGATGCGGTAGATCGTCAGGTCCCGACAGATCCCCGCGGGGCAGGCCTTCCGTTCGATGTGGGCCTCGTACTCGTCCCGGAAGTAGCGCAGCGTGGACAGGACCGGGTTCGGGGCCGACTTGCCCAGTTCGCAGAGGCTCCCGAGCTGCATGCCCCGGGACAGGCGCTCGATCCGCTCGATGTCCCCCGGGCGCCCCCGCCCCTCGCAGAGGTCGTCGAAGATGCGGAGCATCTGCCGGAGCCCCTCCCGGCAGGGCACGCACTTCCCGCAGGACTCCTCAGACAGGAACTTCAGGAAGTACCGGGCCACGTCCACCATGCAGGTCCGGTCGTCCATCACGATCATGCCCCCGGACCCCATCATGCTGCCGTTCTCGGTCAGCACCTCGTAGTCCACGGGCAGGTCCAGCCGGTCGGCCGGCAGACACCCGCCGGACGGGCCTCCGGTCTGCACCGCCTTGAAGGGCCGGTCCTTCAGGATGCCGCCGCCGATGTCGAAGATGATGCGCCGGAGCGATTCGCCCATCGGCAGTTCGATGAGCCCGGTGTTCTTGACCTTGCCCACCAGGGAGAAGGCCTTGGTGCCCTTCGACTTCGCCGTGCCGTACGCCGCGAACCACTCCCCGCCGTGGGCGAGGATCGCCCCCACGTCGGCCCAGGTCTCGACGTTGTTCAGCACCGTGGGCAGGTCGAACAGCCCCCGGTCGCTGGCATGGATGTACTTCGCCCGGGGCTCCCCGACCTTGCCCTCGATGCTCCGCATCAGGGCCGAGGACTCGCCGCAGACGAAGGCGCCTCCCCCGCGGCTCACCCGGAGGTCGAAATCGAAGCCGCTGCCCAGGATGTCCCGGCCCAGGAGGCCCCGCTCCCGGGCGTCCTCGATGGCCTTCTGGACCTGGACCACCGCCAGGGGATACTCGTCCCGGACGTAGATGTAGCCTTCGTGGGCCCCCACGGCGTAGGCCCCGATGATCATGCCCTCCAGCACGCTGTGGGGGTCCCCCTCGAGGATGCTCCGATCCTTGAAGGCCCCGGGATCCCCCTCGTCGCCGTTGCACAGGACGAATTTCCGGTCCCCCCGGGCCTTCCGGGCCGCCGCCCACTTCCGGGCCGTCGAGAATCCCGCCCCGCCCCGCCCCCGGAGCCCCGCCTTCCGGACCTCCTCGATGACCTCCTCCGGGGTCTTCTCGAAGAGGGCCTTCACCAGCCCTCCGTAGGCCCCCAGGGCCAGGGCATCGTCCAGGTCCCCGGGGTCCAGGCGACCGATGTGGCGCATCGCGATCCGGGTCTGGTGGCGGTAGAAGGGGATCTCCTCGTAGCGGGCCACCGGAGCCCGGGTGTTCGGGTCCCGGTAGAGCAGCCGCTCGACGACCTCTCCCTTGCGGATGGTCTTGTCCAGGATTTCAGGGACGTCCCTGGCCTGGACCCGGGTGTAGAGGATCCCCTCGGGCTGCACCACCACCAGCGGGCCCCGCTGGCAGAAGCCGTGGCACCCGGTCGTCTTCGTGTACACCCCCAGGCCCGCCTGGATCCCCTCGGACTCGATCCGCGACCGGAAGGCCTCGGCCACCGCCGCCGACCCGTTGGCCAGGCACCCGGTGCCGCAGCAGACCCAGATGTCCCGGGTCCGGGCCTCCCGCCGGGCCCGGGCCTCCGCGACCACCTCCTCGAAGCGCTGCCTCGACTCGATCCGCATGGCTACTCCTTGGGCTCCAGGTAGTCCCCCACGGAGGCGGGGCGCACGCCGCCGTGGTACCGGTCGTTGACGATCACCACCGGCGCCATCGCGCAGGCCCCGACGCAGTTCACGGTCTCCAGCGTGAACCCCAGGTCCGGCGTCGTCTCCCCCGGACCGATGCCCAGGCGCCGGTGCACCTCGTCGATGATCTGGGGAGCCCCGCGGATGTGGCAGGCGGTCCCGGTGCAGACCTTGATCACCACCTTCCCCTTGGGGGTCAGACTGAAGGCCCGATAGAAGGTCGACACCTGGAAGACCTTCGACAGGGGAACGCCCAGTTCCGCGGCCACGCGTTCCAGAACCTCGCAGGGGAGGTAGCGGTAGGCCCGCTGCACGTCCTGGAGCACCTGGATCAGGGACGGCTCCTCCCGGGGATACCTCCGAAGGATGTCCTCCAGGGGGGCCATGTCCGTGCAGGCGACCGGTCGGGTGGAACTCTCCATCGGTCCTGCCTCCCTCAAGCGCCCGGGGCCGCCGGGCGATCCCGTCCTTCCACGCACCGCCGCGCCTCGGCGTACCCGGCCTGGAGGCATTGGAGGTTCACGTCCACCAGGGCCGGCTTCCGGGCGAAGGTCTCCCGGACCAGGGCCTCCACCTGGGCCATCGGCACCACCTCCGTGGCCCCGACGAAGGCTCCCAGAGCCACCATGTTGGCGCCCTTCGGATTGCCCAGGGAGTTGGCCAGGTCGTTCGCGGCGACGGGCACCACCAGGACGTCGGACCGGCGGCACTCCCGGTTCACCAGCGACGTGTTGTAGAGGATGACGCCCCCGGGACGCACCGCGTCCTCGAAGCGGTCCAGGGACGGCAGGTTCAGGGCCATCAGGGCCCGGGGCCGCTGGACCACCGGCGACCCGACGGGCCGGTCGGAGATCACCACCGTGCAGTTGGCCGTCCCGCCCCGCATCTCGGGGCCGTAGGATGGGAACCACGAAACCTCCCGGCCTTCCTTCATCCCGGCGTAGGCCAGCATCTTGCCGATCAGCAGGGCGCCCTGGCCTCCGAAACCCGCGATGATCATCTCGTACTGCATCGGCCGTCCCCTCCTGCCTCACTCCCGTTCCAGGGGCCTCGGGGCCCGGTCCCCGCCGTCGGGCGTCTTGAAGACCCCCAGGGGGTAGTAGGGCACCATGTTCTTCTCGACCCAGTCGCAGGCCTCGTGAGGCGGGATCCCCCAGTTGGTCGGACAGGTCGAGAGGAGTTCCACCAGGCTGAAGCAGCGCCCCTCCTCCTGGAACCGGAAGGCCCGGCGAAGCAGCCGCCTGGCCTCGACCACGTGGAGAGGGGTGTGGACCGCCCCCCGGGCGATGAACGCGGGCGTCCGCAGGGCGCTGACCAGTTCCGCCACCCTCAAGGGATGTCCCGCCAGGGAGACGTCCCGCCCCAGGGGCGACGTGGTCGTCACCTGGCCGGGCATCGTGGTGGGCGCCATCTGCCCGCCGGTCATCCCGTAGATGGCGTTGTTGACGAAGACCACGGTGACCTTCTCGCCCCGGTTGGCGCAGTGGAGGATCTCGCTGAGGCCGATGGAGGCCAGGTCCCCGTCGCCCTGGTAGGTGAAGACGACCAGGTCCGGTCGGGCCCGCTTGATGCCCGTGGCGACGGCCGGGGCACGCCCGTGGCTGGCTTCGTGCATGTCCGTGGCGAAGTAGTTGTAGGCCAGCACCGCGCAGCCGACCGGGGACACGCCGACGGTCCGCTCCCGGACTCCCAGTTCGTCCAGCACCTCGGCGATCATCCGGTGGATCACCCCGTGGGTGCATCCCGGACAGTAGTGGGTGATCACCTTCCGCAGGGACTCGGGGTGGCCGAAGGCCTTGGCCCGGGACCGTTCCGGCTCCCCTGCCCGGACCTCCTCCTGCACCACGGGACTAGACATCCTCCACCTCCCGGGAACGCCCCTCCAGGACATCGATCATGCGGGCCGCGGCCTCCTCGGGCGAGATCAGGTTGCCCCCGGTGCGCCCGTGGAAGTGGATCGGCCGGGACCGTCCCAGGGCCAGCCGGACGTCCTCCACCATCTGGCCCGCGGACAGTTCCAGCACCAGCACCGCCTTGGCCTTTTCCGCCGCCGCGGCCAGTTCCCCGTAGGGATAGGGAAAGAGGCTGATCGGTCGGAACAGCGCCACCCGACGCCCCTGGTCCCGCAACTCCTCGATGGCGCTCAGGGCGACCCGGGCCACGGTCCCGTAGGCCACCACCAGCAGGTCGCAGTCCCCGTCGTCGAAGCGCACCTGGAAGCGCCGTTCCCGTTCCCGGATCAGCCGGTACTTCTGCTGGAGGTTGCGGTTGTGCGCCTCCAGGGTGTCCGCGTCGAGGTAGAGGCTGTTGATCACCGCCCGGGGGCGATCCCCCTTCCATCCGGTCGAGGCCCAGGTCTTCGGAGGGAGGTCCGGAGCCGGGAGGCGCTCGTCCGGCAGTTCCACGGGCTCCATCATCTGGCCGATCAGGCCGTCGCCGAGGACCATCACGGGGGTGCGGTATCGGTCCGCGATGTCGAAGGCCTCCATCGTCAGGTCCGCCGCTTCCTGGACCGACCAGGGGCCCAGCACCGGCACCCGGTAGTCCCCGTGCCCTCCCCCCTTCGTGGCCTGCAGGTAGTCGGCCTGGGAGGGGAGGATCCCCCCGAGTCCCGGACCAGCCCGCATGATGTTCACGATCACCACCGGGAGTTCGGACCCGGCCATGTAGGAGACGGCCTCCTGCATCAGGCTGATCCCCGGGCTGGACGAAGAGGTGAGGACCCTCACCCCGGCCCCCGAGGCCCCGTAGAGCATGTTCGAGGCGGCCACCTCCGACTCGGCCTGGACGTAGGTTCCTCCCACCTGGGGCAGCCGGTGGGACAGGTACTCGGGAATCTCGTTCTGGGGGGTGATGGGATAGCCGAAGAAGAGGCGGCACCCTGCTCGGATGGCCGCCTCCGCGATGGCCTCGGTCCCCTTCATCAGCTTTCTGGCCATGTCGGTTCGCCCTCAGTAGCGGAAGTAATGCACCAGCGTCCCGTTCACCTCCATCGAGAGGGCCACGTCGGGACAGGTGATGCAGCAGACGCGACACCCGATGCAGTGCCGCTGGCGGGCCACCTTCACGAAGAAGTAGCCCTTGGCGTTCAGGTCCCGGCCCATCTCCAGCACCTGCCGGGGACAGGCCCGGACACAGAGCTCGCATCCCTTGCAGCGATCCGGCTCCACGACGATCCGAGGCATGTCGGCCTCCTCCCGGCCCCTTCGGGGGCTCCGTTCATCGCAACACGAACAGCGGCCCGGAACGGGGCACCCGGGGCCCGTCCACCGGGGGCTGGACGATCCGGTGCAGGGGAAGCACCTCGCAACCAGGGTCCCCGGGGCCCACCAGCGCATCCTCCCGTCCCGCCTCGACGCCGACACCGACCACCGGGACCCCCAGGGCCTCGGCGGTCCAGCGGGCCATCGACAGGCCCTCCTCGACCACCTCCCGGGTGGTCCGGTCCATCAGGTGGGTGTTCGAAAAGACCCCTGTCACCTTCAGGCGCGACACCCGTTCGATTTCCCGGGCCATCGCCACGGCCGACTCGGGATCGGGGGTGAAGGGGCGGCGGAAGTTCACGACCAGCACCAGTTCATGATCCGCCGGCCGGAGGACGTCCGACAGCGCCCCCAGAATCCGGGCCCCGTTCTCGTCCCCCCCGACATCCATCACCACCCGCCCGGCATGGTCGGCGCAGATCGTCCGGACCCGGGGAAGCAGGATGGGAAGGTCCGCGGTGGCCAGGTCCCCTTCCGGGGCGACCAGGTCCACGCCCAGGCGGGCCAGCGTCGCCGCGGCTTCGCGGCTCCGGAAATAGGGCTTCACGACGTCCAGGTCCGCCAGCACCACCCGGTCCCCGGCCCGGGCCATCCCGATGGCGGCGTTGACGGCCACCTCGGTCTTCCCGCTCCCGAAGTGCCCGACCAGGATGGCGAGGGATTTCCGGAACATGATCCTTCCCCGAGGCCAGGGGAAACATAGGCTGCCGCAAAAGGGGAAGTCAAGCGGAACCCGGCTCCGCCCGGCCCGGTGGACCCCGGAAGGTCGGGTTTCGGAACCCCGCCGGTTCGGCTAGACTTCGACCGACGGCCGGAGGGTCCATGGCACCCCGCGGGGCAGGTCCGGAAACCGGCAGGATGGGACGGGCGATCGGCCCCCGGGGACCGGTCGTGGTCCTGTGGCTTTTCCTCGCCACCTCCTGGGCCTGCGCCACCCCGCCGACGACGCTCCCGGTTCCCCGTCCCGTGCCCGCACCGGCCCCGGACTGCCGGCGTTCCTCCACGCGCCCCGCGGAGTTTCGATTCGGACTCCTGTCCGGCGTGGTTCGTTCGGGGCAGGACCTGGCAGGCCTGGAGTCCTGGATCACGTCGCGGATGGGCATCCCGGCCAGGATCGAGGTCCTCGAACGGTACGACGACCTGGGAAGTCGGATGCTCCAGGGAACCCTGGAAGCGGCGATGCTCCCGCCTCTGGAGTACGTTCGCACCCGGAGCCGCGACCCGTGCATCGGCGCCCGGCTGACCGCGGTGGTCAGCGGATCGGTGCGGTATTCCTCGTTCCTGGTGGCCCGGAAGGATTCCCGCATCCGGCGGCTTCAGGACCTCCGGGGAGCCCGGGGGGCCTTCGTGTCGCCGGACTCCGCCTCGGGCTGGCTCTTCGCGTTGCGACGGATGCAGGAGGCGGGCCTGGACCCCTGGAAGGACCTGGCGGAGGTCCGTTTCCTGGGCTCCCACGCCGCCGTCATCGAGGCGGTGATCCGCGGCGAGAGCGACCTGGGAGCGACCTTCGACGGGGCCCTTGTCGCCGCTCGCCAGGGTGGGTGGGACACTGCATCCCTCTCCCTGGTCGCCCTGGGGGGCCGTGTCCCCTTCGACGCCGTCGTGGTCTCTCCGGAGGTTCCCGAAGACCTGGCGAACCTGTTTCTGGGGGCACTGGCGGCCATCGACACCACGACCCCGGAAGGGCGATCGATCCTGTCGGTCCTGCCCAACTACAGCGGATTCGTCCCCACCGACGACTCCTTCTACGACGACGTGCGGAGGGTCGCGGAGGAGGTCCTCATGGACTCGGGGAGGTCCCGGTGAGACTGCGAACCCGGATTCTCGGCCTGGGAGGGGCTCTGGCCCTGACCTCCAGCCTGGGCCTGGGCCTGCTGCTGCTGTCCCTCCAGCGGGACCGGGACGTCCGGGACATGGAACTGAGGGCCCGGGCCTTCCTGGAGGCCGTCCAGGTGGGCGTGCTCCCCATGATGGCCGAACAGCGGGTCACCGACCTGGATCGCCTGGTGTCCGAGATCCGGGAGCACCGGCTGGAAGACCTCGACCTGGTGTTCCTGGCGGTCCTGGACCCCGAGCGGAGAGTCCTGGGACACACGGACCCCCTGCTCTTCGGCACCCTCCTGGACGACGACAGCGCCCGGCGGTTCTCGGAGGAGGACCAGGGACGGGTGGAGCAGGTCCACGACGAGGACCGGGAAATCCTGGTGGTGAGCCTCCCGGTCGTCTCCCGGGTGCCGGGATATCCGGGGATCCGGTGGGGAACCCTGGTTGCCGGATTCGACCTCACCGGAGCCCGGAAAGCCTGGACGAAGGCGGTCATCGGGACCGTGGCGCTGATCCTCGTCGCCGCCCTCGCGGCCGCCGGACTGGCGGTCCTGCTCCTCGACGGCCAGGTGGTTCGTCCCGTGCAGCGCCTGACGGAGGTCGCCGCCCAGCTGGGAAGCGGCAACCTGTCCGCACGGGTTCCGCTGTCGGGACGGGACGACGACCTGGCGGTCCTGGGGCGCACCTTCAACCAGATGGCCGAGGCCCTGGAGCAGCACACCCACGGACTGGAGAAGCAGGTCCGCCAGCGGACCCGGGAACTGGAGCGGGCGAACCGCCAGTTGCAGGAAGCCAACGAGCGGCTGCAGCGCCTGGCGGTCACCGACGGCCTGACCGGGCTCTACAACTTCCGCTACCTGCGCCAGACCCTGGAAATGGAACTGCACCGGGCCTCCAGGCAGAAGAGCCCCCTCTCCCTGCTGATGCTGGACGTGGACCTCTTCAAGCAGTTCAACGATCGGTACGGGCACCCGGCGGGGGACCGGGTGCTCCAGCGCATCGCCTGGATCCTGCAGAAGCGGCTCCGCGTCACGGACATCCCCTGCCGCTACGGAGGGGAGGAGTTCGCGGTGGTCCTCCCGGACACCGATTCCCCGGCCGCCATCCAGGTCGCCGAGGAAATCCGGCGCCGGGTGGAGGGGGAGGACTTCTCCGAGGGGACGGGCGTCGATCACGCGACCCTGACCATCAGCATCGGGGTCGCCTCGTTCCCCGGGCACGGGAAGGATCCCGAGACCCTGCTGAAGGCCGCGGACACGGCCCTGTACCGGGCCAAGGATTCCGGACGCAACCGCGTGGTCCTGGCAAGTCCCCTGGAGGAGGCGACCTCATGACCCCCGAGGCACTGGCAGCCCGGATCGATGCCCCCGTCCGAGTCGTCCAGGTCCGATCCCGCGACGGCACCTCCCTGACGGCCTACGAGGCCGGCCGGGGACGGGAAACCCTGGTGCTCTGTCCCGGCCTCGGGGGGAACCTCCTGTGCTGGAAGCACGTGCTGGAGGGATTCCAGGGGGTGTACCGGATGATCACCTGGGACCCCCGGGGAACCTATTTCTCGGCCGCCCCCGCTGACCGGGATCGCATCGGGGTGCCGAACCACGTGGACGACCTCGAGGCCGTGATGGAGGCCCTGGGGGTGAGCCGGTGCATCCTCGGCGGCTGGAGCATGGGGGTCCAGGTCGCCATCGCCTTCGTCCACCGCCACCCCGACCGGATGCCCCGGGCGCTGCTGCTCCTGCAGGGCCATCCGGGCCACCTCCTCCGGGACGTGCTGGACCTGCCCTGGATGGAGCCGGTGTTGCAGACCGCCCTGGCCACCCTGATTCCCCTCTCGAGGTACCTCCAGCCCTTCCTGGGCCCCCTGTTCCGGCAGCCCGGAATGATTCCCCTGCTGAACGAGGTCGGCCTCGTCGCCACCCGGGACGGAGTCTTCCCGGAGGTCCTGGCGGCGTTCAGCCACCTGCACTTCCCGAGGTATCTGCGCATGATCGACCGCCTCGGTCGCCACAGCACCGAGGACTGGCTCGGGGAGATCCGCTGCCCCACGCTGATCACCGCCGGTTCCCGGGACGTGCTGACTCCCCCCTCGGTGGCGAGGCGGGCCCGGGAACGGATCCCGGGATCGCGCCTGGTCGTCTTCGAAGGGGGCACCCACTACACGATGATGGAGATGCCCGACCGGATGCACCGGGTCCTGGAGGAGTTCCTGCGGGAAGTGGACCCGGCGTCCTTCGCTCCCCTGCCGTCCATCGACCCATCGGACCGGGCGAGGCGACACGCTCCCCGTGGCCGGGGCTCCCGCCGACCTCCGGCGGCAGGGCAGCCTCCGATCGCGGGTTCGACGGGGCCCGGTTGACAGCACGCCGGCCCTCTCCGTAAGGTTGCATCCAAGTCCTGCAGGGAGGCGTTCATGTCCGGGAAACGAGTGGCGGTCGTTCTGTCGGGATGCGGGGTCTTCGACGGATCCGAGATCCACGAGGCCACCCTGTCGCTGCTGGCGCTGGACCGGAGGGGGGCGGGGATGGTCCTCGCCGCACCGGACATTCCCCAGACCCGGGTGCACGACCATGGCCTCGGCCAGGACGTTCCCGGAGAGGTGCGGAACGTGCGGACCGAGGCCGCCCGCATCGCCCGCGGGCCCGTCCGGGCGGTGAAGGATCTCCGGCTGGAGGAACTGGACGCGGTGCTGATCCCCGGGGGCTACGGCGCGGCACTGAACCTGTCCAGCCTGGCCCGGGACGGGGCCGCCATGACCCTCGAGCCCACGCTGGCCCGCTTCCTGGGGGAGGCGAGGAAGGCCGGGAAGGCCCTGGGGGCCCTGTGCATCGCCCCGCCCATCCTGGCCAAGGTCTTTCACGACGCCGGGATCCGGGGCGTGCGCCTGACGATCGGCAACGACCCGGGCACCGCCTCGGTGATCGAAGCCCTGGGACAGGTCCACGTCCCGTGCCCGGCCACCTCCTTCGTGGCCGACGAGGCCCACCGGGTCGTGACCTCCCCGGCCTACATGCTGGCGGGCGGCATCGCGGAACTCTGGACCGGCATCGACGCGGCCGTGGGAGCCCTGCTGGACATGGCGTGAGCACCCCTGGCAGGCCCGTTCCCGGAGGGAAGCCCCTCCGGGGATGCGGAAAGACCCTGGCAACCTGCCGGTGGACCGGCTAGCCCGGCGCCCGGACCTCCAGGGCCCTCAGGCCCGGCTTCTGCTCGCACTCCCGCTCGAATTCCTGGCGGCGCTGGTGGTTCACGTAGTCCGGCTTCTGGAAGGGGTACACGAAGCGCGTGTGGTCGTCGTAGGTGCCGTTCAGGATCGCCACCGTGTCCTCGATGATGACCCGCTCCTCGTCGGTGGGGATCACGAAGACCTTCACCGGGGAATCGTCCCGGCTGATGCAGACCTCGGCGTTCCGAGTCCGGGCCATCCGGTTCTTTTCCGGGTCCAGGCGGATGCCCAGGAACTCCAGGCCCTCGCAGACCCTGCCGCGGATCGTCGCCGACATCTCTCCGACCCCGGCCGTGAAGACCAGGGCGTCGGCTCCCCCGATGGCGGCCATGTAGGCCCCCACGTACTTCTTCAGCCGGTGGACCTCGATGTCGATGGCGGCCTGGGCCAGTTCGTCCCCGTTCCGGGCCGCCTCCTCGATGTCCCGGCGGTCGGCGAACCGCCCGTTCGTGATCCCCAGCAGGCCCGACTTCTTGTTCAGGATGTCGTTCATCTCCTTGGGGGTCTTGCCCAGCTTCTCCATCATGGCCAGGTCGATGGCCGCGTCGTGGTCGCCAGCCCGGGTGCCCATCACCAGGCCCTCGAGGGGGGTGAGGCCCATCGAGGTGTCGTAGGACCGCCCCTCCCGCACCGCGTTGGCGCTGGCGCCGTTTCCGATGTGCAGGACCACCAGGATGACCGCCAGGGGATCCTTGCCCAGCAGCACCGCGGCGCGCTTCGTGCAGTAGAGCAGGGAGGTCCCGTGGAACCCGTAGCGCCGGATGCCGTGCTGCTCGTACCACTCGTGGGGCAGGGCGTAGAGGTAGCACTGCCTGGGCATCGTCTGGTGCCAGGCCGTGTCCAGCACCGCGACGTGGGGCACGTCGGGCATGGCCTCCATGGCCGCCTCGATGCCCAGCACGTTCGGCGGGTTGTGCAGGGGGGCCAGGTGGTAGAGGTCCTTCAGGATCCGGATGATGTCGGCGTCGATCCGGACCGACCGGGCAAAGTACTCGCCGCCGTGGACCACCCGGTGGCCGACCGCGGCGATCTCCTTCAGATCCTTCACGACTCCCGTATCGGGATGGGTCAGGACCTCCAGGATCAGTTTCATCGCGGCCCGGTGGTCGGGGCACTCGTGCTGGACCTTCTGGGCCTCCTCGTTGTGCCGGCAGAACTTGATGAAGGACCCGCCGATGGTGACCCGCTCGACGATCCCCGTCGAGAGCGTCTCGCCCTTCTCGTAGTCGAACACCTGGAACTTCAGCGACGAGGACCCGGAATTCAGCGACAGGATGATCATGGGAACGCCCTCCCTCTGGCCATCCGGCGGCGCGATTGGGCCGCCGGGCTCGGTTGTGTCAGCCCTGGGCCTGGACCGCGGTGATGGTCACCACGTTGACGATGTCCTCCACCGAACACCCCCGGGAGAGGTCGTTCACCGGCTTCTTGAGGCCCTGGAGGAACGGGCCGATGGCGGCGGCCTTGGCCAGGCGCTCGACCAGTTTGTAGGCGATGTTGCCCGCCTGGAGATCCGGGAAGACCAGCACGTTGGCACGCCCGGCGACCGGGGACCCGGGGCACTTCTTCTGCCCCACCTTCGGCACCAGCGCCGCGTCCGCCTGGAGTTCCCCATCGATCTCCAGGTCGGGGGCCTGGGCCTTCGCGATCTCGGTGGCCTTGCGGACCTTGTCCACCAGTTCGTGCTCGGCGCTTCCCTTGGTGCTGAAGGAGAGCATCGCGACCCTCGGGGTCATCCGGCAGAGCACCTTCGCGGTCTGGGCCGAGGACAGGGCGATGGCGGCCAGTTCCTCGGCGGTCGGGTTGGGCGTCACGGCGCAGTCCGCGAAGACGAACATGCCGTCGTCCCCGAACTCGCAGTCGGGAACCAGCATGATGAAGGCCGAGGAAACGATGGAGATCCCCGGGGCCGTCTTGATGATCTGCAGGGCCGGCCGGATCGTGTGGGCGGTGGAATGCTCGGCCCCGGACACCAGGCCCGCCGCGTCCCCCAGGTGGACCATCATGGTCCCGAAGACGATGGGGTCCAGGCAGGCCTCCCGGGCCTGGTCCGGGGTCACGCCCTTGTGGCGCCGGATCTCGTGGTAGGCGGCCACGTACTTCTCCAGCAGGTCCGACTTCGCCGGGTCCACGACCCCGACCCCCTTCAGGTCCACCCGGTTCTCGGCCGCCACCTTCCGGATCGCCGCCTCGTCCCCCAGCAGCGTCACCCGGGCCACTCCCAGTTCGGCGACCTGCGCCGCCGCCTGGACCGTCCGCGGCTCGGTCCCCTCGGGCAGCACGACGTGCTGGATCGACTTCCGGGCCTGGGTGCGAAAGGAATGGATCAACTCGTGCTGGCGCATGGCCTCCTCCCCTGTGACAGGACACGGGACGCGGCGCCCCCGGGTCCCCGCGTTTCCTGGGGGCGGAAGATACCAGAAAGCGCAAGGGGATGGGATCGGAAAAAACCGGCCGGTCGGCATTCGCCGGTTTCCCCGGATCCCGGACGGCGACACGAGCCTTGACTTTCCCGATCGTCACGGGTTCAAATCCGGCGAGCGCTGGAGGGGGGCCCCATGACTCGACGGATCGGGACCGCTGGGTGGCTGGTGGTGCTGCTGGGCACGCCGGGATGCTACGAGGCGCGCACGTCCAACCCGGACCTCTGGTTCCTGGACACGGTGCAGGATGTCGGCGTCCGGGACCCGGGTGCCGAGACGGGGCCG
>JAGOKF010000011.1 GCA_017994695.1 Myxococcota bacterium
CTTACCCCCGGCTGATTACCCCGGTCCTCGCTCCGCTCGTCCCTTGCCGTGTTCCCCATCTCCTTGAACCTCCTTCCTCGGGGTCATTACCCCAAGTTCGTGTCCAAGGAAACCGGGTGCAGGTCATGCCCATGTAGCGGGTCCCGTCAGGGCCGGTCGGGACCTTCCAGCCCATCTTCACCCCTCCGTCGGTGGTGTGCAGCACCACCGTGGCCCCGTTGCACAGCCACAGTTCCCGGTCCGCGACGGGAGCGATCCGGCTGACGGTGCGCCCCATCAACTGGGTCGCCGGCGGCCACGTCCAGGTCTTCCCCCCGTCGATGCTGGGAATCAGGTTGGTCCGGATGTCGATGCCCGCGGCCTGGCTGACGCTGTTGGCCATCGCGTAGCAGCGCCCCGAGGGGAAGCAGACCATGTCGCCGACGAAGAGGATGGCGTCCGGCTTGTGGCCCTTGGCCTCCTCGATCGTCCACTTCGCGCCGTCCGACGTCATCAGTTTCACCGGTGCCGCGTTGTCGCTGCCCGGCTGCTTCTGCAGGCCGAAGGCCACCGCGTGGGTCCGATCCACCGCGCCGATGGAGGTCACCGCGCTGTCCTTGTTGCCGTCCCCCGCCTGGAGCACCCAGGGAGCCGCCCTGCCGGGCACGCCCGACAGCCAGAGGGCCGCCAGGGCGACCCATCCCGGAACCGTCCTTCCGTTCATCGCTTCCTCCCGCCTGCCACGGCTGTCCTCGCCGCCCTACTCGTCCTCGAACCCCAGCAGTTCGTCCAGGTTTGGCACCAGCACGATCTCGATCCGGCGGTTCTGGGCCCGGCCCTCGGGGGTGTCGTTCGGGGCCACCGGAGAGAACTTGCCGTATCCCGCCGCCGAGAGGCGCTCCGGGGGCATCCCCATCTCGATCATCTGGAGCACCACCTCCCGGGCCCGGTTCAGGGACAGGGTCCAGTTGTACTCGTCGCCGCCCACGTCGTCGGTGTGCCCGGTGACCTGGAACGCCCGTCCCTCGATGGACCGCAGCACCGAGGTCAGCTGTGCCAGGGCCTCCAGCCCCTCGGGCTTCAGTTTGAATTTCCCCGAATCGAACAGCACCTTCTCGGCCATCTCGACGATCATCCGACCCTTGTCCACCCGGACCTTCAGTTTCCCGGCGGCTACCATCTCCTGCAGCTTGGCCCGCAACTCCCGCAGTTTCGCCTTGCGGCGCTCGGCCTGCTGCCGCAGTTCCTCCATCCGGGCCAGGGCCTTCTGGAGGTCCGCCGACAGGGCGCTCCGGTCCCGCCCCAGGGCCGCCAGTTCCTCGGTCAGGCGGTCCCGCTCGCCCCGCAGGCCGTCCCGGGCCTGGACGCATTCCGCCTTCTCCCGCTCGGTGGCGTTCAACTGGTCCCGCAGGAGCCCCACGTCCTTCTGGTACACGTCCTTCGAGATCCCGCAGGCCGCCAGGGGCAGCAGCGCCAGCCCCCACACCCATGTCCTTGCCGTCTTCATCCTGTCACCTCCCATCTCCGGTCAGGAACGACCACAACAGCCCCATCAGGAAGAACCAGGCCAGCACCGCCGAGGTCCACCCGGCCCAGGTGGACCAGGACCCTCCGCGCTCCAGCAGGAACACCGACCCGAAGAAGAACGCCGGGAACAGCACCGCCAGGATCGCCCGGTTGATCAGCGCGCCCAGGAGCGCCCGGCGGGCCGGTTCCGCCGGGGACCGGACCTGGATCGCGAACTCCCCCCGGCGGACCTTCCGCAGAACCCGCCGGATCTCGAAGGGGGCGTCCTTCAGCAGGTTCGCCAGGTCCACCGAGGTCCGGGCCAGGGTCTGGGAGTGCTTCTTCGCGTCGAGCATCCGCTGGACATAGACCTCGGTCAGGTAGGGCCGGATCGCCTCGAGGGGGCGGAACTCCGGGTACACCTGGTGGCCGAGGCCCTCCATCGTCGCCACCGACTTGCCCACCAGCAGCAGGTCCGTCGGGAGCATCACGTGGTGCCGAACCGTGACGGTCGAGACCTCCTGGAGGAAGCCCGCCACGTCCACGTCCCCCAGTTGCACGTCCTGGTAGCGCACCAGGATGGATCGAAGGTCCGTCCGCAGGGCCCGGAGGTCCGTCTCGTCGGATACGAGGTCCGCCTCCATCAACTGGTCCACCACCATCTCGACGTCGCCGGTCAGCACCGCCACCAGGAAGCCCAGGATCTCGTCGATCCGCCGCGGCTCCAGGGTCCCCATCATGCCGAAGTCCAGCAGAACGATGGTCCCGTCGGGACGGACGAAGAAGTTGCCGGGGTGGGGATCGGCGTGGAAGAACCCGAACTCGAAGATCGATCGCATCGTGATCCGCATCCCGAGTTCCACCAGGGCCTTCAGGTCCACCCCCATCGCCTCCAGGGCGTCCCGGTCCGACACCTTGACCCCTTCCACGCGCTCCATCGTCAGCACGCGCCGCCCGCTGGCCTCGATCAGGGGCTCCGGGACCTTCAATCCCGGCTCGTCGGCGAAGTTGCGGGCGTAGAGCATCATGCTGTGGGCCTCGGTGCGGAAATCCGTCTCCCGTCGCAGGGATTTCGTGAACTCCTCGACGATGGCCAGGGGGCGGAAGATCCGGGCCTCGGGGATGCCGGCCTCGATCCGCTGGGCCAGGTTGCGCAGCAGCCGCAGGTCCGCCGAGATCTGCCCCTCCAGGGAGGGCCGCTGGACCTTGATCACCACCTCGCGGCCGTCCAGCAGCACCGCCCGGTGCACCTGGGCGATGGAGGCCGCGGCCACGGGAACCGGGTCGATGGTCCGGAAGACCTCGTCCCACTCCCGGCCCAGGTCCTCGCGGATGGTCTGGAGGACACCCTCGAACGGAAAGGGTTCGACCTCGTCCTGGAGGTGCCGCAGTTCCTCCACCAGGGACACGGGCACCAGGTCCGGGCGGGTGGCCAGCATCTGTCCCAGTTTCACGAAGGTGGGGCCCAGTTCCTCCAGGACCCGCCGGATGCGCCGCTCGATGGGAAGGTTTTCCGCGGGTCCCCGGCGCAGGACGCCCCGCCAGACGGACCGCACCCAGGCCAGGGGCCCCAGGCGCGCCGCGACATCCGCCAGGCCGTGGCGGGCCAGCACCCCGGCGATCATCCGCAGGCGGCGGACCTCGCTCCAGTGCCACGGCATCAGCAGCGAGAGGACGCTCATGGCTTCTCCCCGGGCCCGGAGGCGTCTTCCGCCGACTCCTCCTCCCCCCTCGCGGCCGTCCCGGATCCGGGCGTTCCGGCCCCGCCATGGGACTCCCCGGCGAACCTCCAGAGGGTCGCCAGGACGTCCCCCAGGGGACCCGCCGCCGCCCGCAGGCCCCGGATCGCCGCCAGGGCGGTCTCCCGGTCGGCCCGGCCCTCCTCCTCGCTCCGGGCCAGCCGGTCCAGGACCTTCCGCTTCAGCCGGTCCAGGGCCTCGGGAGACAGGTTCCGGGTCACCTCGGGCCGGGCCAGCACCCGGTCCAGCACGTGGAGCCGGAGGCCCTCGGCCACCAGCGACTCCAGCCCTTTTTCCAGGGATCCCCTCTCCATGGGCCTTCCCCGACCTCCCGACCCGTCAGGAATCCCGCAACTCCCGGCGCAGCACCAGCATCTCCCGGACCACCCGTCGAATCCGCCCCGGGGTCAGCACCTTCGACCGCCCGTGGGCCCTCGGACGCGGCGGATCCAGCGTCACGAAGACCGGGCGGACCCCCTGGCGCATCCAGCGCAGCGGCAGTTCCACGTTGACCAGGAAGGAAGCGGACCGGGGCGAGACCCCCTCCAGCAGCCGTCGCCGGAACAGCATCGTGCCGGTGAACCGGCAGCGGTTGCCCAGCAGCGCCCAGGCCGTCGCCTGGAACCCCAGGCTCACGAGCCGCCGCAGCGGCCCATCGCCCCGATCCCGGTACGCCGACAGCACCAGGTCTCCCTCGCCCCGGCGGGCCATCAGGGCCTCCAGGGCCTCGGGCGGCACCTGCCCGTCCCCGGGCAACTGGGTCACCCACTCGCCCCGGGCTGCGACATAGCCGCTCCAGATCGCCCGTCCCATGCCCAGGTTCCGGGGATGGTGCACCACCGTGACCTCGGGGTGTTCCGCCGCCAGGCGGTCCGCCAGTTCCCCGGTCCCGTCGGTGGACCCGTCGTCCACCACCACCACCTGCCCGCCTTCCGGGCACGCCCGTCCCAGCCACCGGACCGTCGCCTTCACCTGTCCCGGGAGATTCTCCGCCTCGTTGTAGGCCATGATGACCACCGACAGGGACTCCCCGGACATGATCGCCTCCGAACGGCCTTCGATTCTACCCTAGAAGCCGTTCGCGAAGGAACCGGAGGCCGATCCCGACTGCCGCACCCGCCCCCCGTTCCCCTGGCGATTCGCGGTGGCGGGTTCCCGGGTCCCGATCCGGGAAGCCGCGGGATTCCCCGGCCTGTCTCCCGCCGGCGCCTCCCCTCGGATCACGGGCGGCGGACCTCCCGGGTGAACCAGCGCCGGGCGTTTCCCTGGAGGATCGCCCGGCGATCCTCGTCGGCCAGGTCCAGGGCCTCGATCACCGCCAGGAACGAACGGGGTTCGTTCAGGTTGTGGTCGCTTCCGAACACCAGCCGGGAGGCCCCCAGCCTCCGCACCGCGTGGGCGATCAGCCACGGTTCCCGGATGCTCTCGGTGCCCAGCGACACCCGGGGCAGGTCCCTCTGGCGGAGCGCCTCCACCACCCCCGCCACCAGGCCCGGCGAGTCCCCTCCCATGTGGGCCAGCACCATCGGCAGTCCCGGCAGGGATTCCGCGACCTCCAGGGCGATGGGCCAGCCCGCCACCTCCTGCCAGCGGCCGCAGTGGACCACGCAGGGAACCCCCCGCTCGGCGGCCCATTCCAGGAAGGGCCGGAACGAGGGATCCCGCAGAGGCGTGCGATGGAATGACGGGTGGAACTTCAGCGCCGCGATGGACGCCTCCTCCCGCTGGAGGAACCCGGGCAGGTCCGGGTTCCCGGGGTCCACCCAGGCCGCGAACCGCCAGCCCGGTTCCCCTTCCTCCCGGATGGCCCGGAGGGTCCCCTCGTTGTCCCCGCTGTCCGTGGGCATCACCAGGGCCTCCCGGATCCCGGCCCGACGCAGCACCTCGGCGGTCTTCCTCGCGGGCATTCCGTGTCCCAGGAAGTCCGGGGTCTTCCAGGTCCCCAGGTGCACGTGGCCGTCGAAGACCCCCAAGTCGCCCTGTTCTGCCTCCACGGCTGCCTCCCGTCCGGGGTCCTTCATGGTAACCGGGATCGGAAGGATCGGCGAAGGACTGGGCCGATTGACAGAAGGGGCCCCGAGTCCCATTCTTCGGCCGGTCCTGTCGGAGGCCATGGTCGCCATGCCCACCTACGAATACCACTGCAATGCCTGCAACCGGGACTTCGAGGCGGAGAAGCGGATGTCGGACCCGGTGGACCAGGAATGCGCCCACTGCGGATCCCCGGACACCCAGCGGCTCATCAGTCATACCTCCTTCGTGCTGAAGGGCAGCGGGTGGTACGTCACCGACTACGCCCGCAAGAACGGGTCCAACGGATCCGGCGGGTCGAACGGCAGCAGGCATTCCTCCGATCACCACGCGGGGTCCGGGAACGGGGGAAACGGCAGTTCCTCCACGACGTCCGGCAAGACCCCCGAGGCGAAATCTTCGGAGACGCCTCCGGCCTCGAAGACGGGTTCGACCGCCGCGCCGTCCACCGGAAGCGCCGGATAGGGCGATCCGGCCGGCCCGGATGCCGCCCCGGAGCCGGGGACCGGAGGGAACGTCCGGCGCGGCGCTGCCCTCGCATTTTCCGGTTGACGGCGGGAGGCAGGCAGGATAACCTTCGCCGCCCTGGGCCGGGACCCGGTCCCGCCCCGACGAGACAAGAAACGTTTGCAGAGAGTGAAACCATGGCCATTGCAATCCTGGGAAAGAAGATCGGGATGACCCAGTTCTTCGACGACATGGGGAACCGGATCCCCGTGACCGTCGTGGAGGCGGGTCCCTGCCAGGTGCTGAAGGTGAAGACCGCCGAGGGCGCCGACGGGTACGACGCCGTGGTCCTCGGTCTGGGCAAGGCGCGCCTGAAGTCCCTCACCCGGCCCGAAAAGGGCGTCTTCGCGAAACTGAACGTCGAGGCCCCCGAGGTGGTCCGGGAAATCCGGGTCTCGCCCGAGGAGGCCCTCCTCTACAGCCCGGGAAGCGCCGTGGACGTTTCCCTGTTCCAGGTCGGCGAGCGGGTGGACGTCACCGCGAAATCCCGCGGCCGGGGATTCACGGGCGTCATGAAGCGGCACGGCTTCCACGGTTTCGGCCGGACCCACGGCGTCCACGAGTACCAGCGCCACTCGGGGTCCATCGGCTGCCGCACCACGCCGGGCCGGGTCCAGAAGGGCATGCGGATGGCCGGCCGTCACGGCGACCACCAGTTCACGATCCTGAACCAGCGGGTGATCGCGATCTACCCCGCCCAGAACCTGATCCTGATCGAGGGCGGCGTGCCTGGGGCCCCGAATTCCCTGGTGACGATCCGCAAGGCCGTGAAGGTGCCGATCAAGAAGTCCGCCTGATCCCGTCTCCCCGCTTCCCCGAAACGACCATGGAACGCCGGTCCTCCGATCCCGGCGAGGCCCTTTCCGCGACCCGGAGGCTTCTGCTATCCTCCCTCCAATCGGGGGGACGATGGCCAGGGCGCTCCGTGCGGCAGGCTGGGGAATCCTGATCGGCCTTCTGGCCTGTGCCACCCCGGAACCCGAGGTCCCGGTGACGGTCCTCAAGGGGTCCTCGTACCAGAGGGGCCTGGAACACGGCCGCGTGCATCGGGACCGCATCCGGTCGTTCTACACGCTGCTGCTGACCAACTCCCTGATGCCCTACCTGAACCGGGAGCGCCCCGACGTCGCCTCGGTGCTGACCCGCTACCTGTCCCGGGAGGAGGGCCGTGAGGACAGTCCCTACCAGCAGTGGCGGGACCGGTGCCTGGCGGACTGCACCTACAACTGCACCGAGACCTGCGGCTTTTCCTACCTGCTGATGAAGGAGAGCGCGGCCCGCCTGAAGTCGTTCATCCCCCAGGAGGCCCTGGACGAGATGCAGGGGATCGCCGACGGATCGGGCCTGCCCTTCGAGAAGGTGCTGATCCTGAACACCTTCTTCGACACGCTGCTGTCGTTCCGGGCCATCACCGCCTACATCCGCCAGTCCCAGGCCCCGATGCTGGTCCGGGTGGAGGTGCCGGCGGCGGCGGGCGACGGGCGGGACAACGACGAGGACGGCCGGACCGACGAGGACGGGGAGGCGGTCCTGGATCCCTTCGATCCCTCCCCGCACGCCTCCTGGGCCGAGGTTCCCGGCGACGGACCTGTGCGCCTGCGCCTGCACGACATCAAACTGGCCATCGGGGTGGACAAGGGGGACGTGCCGGGGGTGGATCCGGCCACCGTGCGGGTCCGACACAACGGCACGCTCTACCGGATCCCCGAGGATCGTCCCTCGCTGGAGACCGTCGCGGTGGAAGGGGATCCGGGGTCCCTGGACGTGATCTTCCAGCCGCCCGGAGGCTTCCCCCCCGCGACGGTCCAGGTGCTGGAGATCCAGGCGGGGGACTTCAACCGGATCGTCCGCCCGCCGCCGGTCCACGCCCGGTTCATGCGGGAGGAGCGCATCGTCTTCACCACCGCGGGGACCGGACGGCCCCGGATCGCGGTCCCCAACCGCGCGCCGCCGTCGGTCCCGGTCATCCCTCCCTCGATCGCCTTCGCCGCCCGGGGCGGGGCGACATCCGACGGCCGGACGCTGCTGGCCCAGCACTTCGCCCTGCTGGACTCCAACGCCTCCCACCGGCACGCCACGGTCTTCGTGCACCTTCCCGAACAGGGGATTCCCTACGCGATCCTCGGCTACCCCGGGCTGGTCTGGGGGCTCGCGGGGATGAACGGCGAGGGCCTGTCCTGGACCTTCACGCTGTCCGACTCCCTGAACAACCCGATGGTCGAGGCCTTCCTGAAGGACCTCTTCGACGCGCGCCTGCTGGAAGAGGGCGTCCCCATCGGGATCCTGGGCCGGGAGGTCCTGTCCCGGCGCCGGGACACCGCCGGGGCCCTCGAGGACCTGACCCGGGTCAAGGCCTCCTTCGGGTGGAACGTGCTGGTGGCGGACCGGAGCGGGGACCTGGCCGCCGTGGAGATGGACACGGACCTCCAGGGACGACCGGAAGGGGGGGCCTTCGTGATCCGTCCCTCGGAGCCCGGGGAAGCGGCACCGGGGCAGGAAACGGGGGATCCGGGACCGAGCGTCGGCCCCGACGACCTGCGGATCGCCAGCCATTTCCAGAGGAATCGGGACGACCTGACGACCCGGGTGCTGGTCTTCGACATCCGGCCCCAGCGGACCTGGAGCACCTTCTGGTACCGGTCCATCCAGGCCCACCTGGCCCTGGGGGAGGAGATCGCGGCCCGCTACGGCCGCATCGACCGGGACGAGGCCATCGCCATCCTCCGGCAGCCGGCCCTGGTGGACCCCCGGGACTCGATGATCGCCTCGGTGATGGAACCCGCCCTGGGACGGATCTGGTACGCCATGGGACAGGTGCCCGCCACCGACGGGGAATTCCGCCTGCTGGACCTCCGGGACTTCCTGGACGACGGGGGCTCCCCATGACCGGCGGAAGAAGGACCAGGGACAGGGGACGCCTCCTGCTCTTCCCCGGATTCCTGCTGGCCTGCACCTGCCTCGCCTCGCCGGGAATCCGGGCCGGGGGGCTCACGGACACCCTGCCCCGGAACGCCTTCCTGCTGGACGTTTCCTACCACTTCGCCTGGCTCGACGGGGCCTGGGACGGCAAGGGCCGTTACGGGTCCCTGCTCCCGGACATCGATCGCTACGAACCGGGGGGCAGCCTCCAGGGAACTCTGACCCCGGACGCGAAGGTCCGCTACCACCTGACCATCTTCCAGTTGCAGGTCGGGCTGGCCGACGCGCTGTCCCTGGGCATCGGGATCCCCCTGGTGATCCGGACCGACATCACGCCGGACCTCCGGTGGACTCCGGGGGACTTCCAGCCGTTCCTGGGCCGGGCCTACACCGAGGAAGACTTCTGGCAATGGGCGGCCAGCATGGGGCAGCCCAAACCGGGACCGTGGACCGGGAACCGGAACGTGCTGGGGGACGTGGTGCTGGGCCTCCGGTTCCGGTTCACGGACTTCCTGCCGAAGGTGCGGGCCGTCGGGATCCAGGGCGCCGTCACGGTCCAGGGAGCCCTTCCCACCGGCCGCCAAGCGGACCCGGAGGAGGTCGTCGCCGCGGGAACCACCATGTGGGACCTCCAGGCCCAGGGGGACCTGGGCATCCACCTGGCCCTGGAAAAGACCTTCGGAGGGGCCCTCCAGGGGCGACTGACCCTGGGCCTGGACCTGTTCTACGAGGCCTTCCTGCCCCACCGCTACGCCTCGGCCTTCGGACGGAAGAATCCCCTGCTGCTGAACTACGGACCGTATGCCGGAAAGGCCTACTGGATCGACGGGGGGGACCTCGCCGGAGCCGCCCTCCAGGTCGAAGGGGTGATCTGGAAGGGCCCGGCCAGGGCCTCCTTCGTCAGCGGCGGCAGCCTGGACCGGGCCCGGATGCTCCCGCCCCTCTGGACCGCCTCGGTGCGCCTGGCCAGCGCCTTCATCGGCCAGACCGGCTTCACCTCGCAATCGTCCGTCTGGGACGCGATGCAGGAGGAGAAATGGAGACCCGGCTATCGCAACGTACTGGTCCTGTCCACGGTCCTGAGCCTGCTGCGCCTGGGGGCCCCGCTGCAGGTCACCGCGGCCTGGCGTTCCACCAGCCTGATCCCCGGGAAGAACACCCGGGCGTCCGACAGCCTGTCCGTGGGCATCCGCATTCCCGGCGTCTTCTGGTGAGGACCGGGATCGGATTTCGCGGCCCTGTCGTTGGGCTTCTCCTGCTGGCGTTCGCCCTCCCGGGGGACACCGGCTGTGCCACCTCCCGCTACCTGAACTACCGCACTCGTCCCGACTACCCCCGGACCCGGGACGATTCCCTGCGGATCCCGGGCCTCCGGGAACCGGTGCAGACCTTCCTGGACCCTTCCGGAATCCCCCACATCCAGGCCCGGAACGAGGAGGATCTGGCCCGGGTCACGGGGTTCTTCCAGGGGCGCTACCGCTTCTTCGCGATGGACATGCTCCGGCGCCTGGCCCGTGGACGGGTCTCCGAACTGGTCGGGGAGCAGCCCCTCTTCGAGGGGACCACGGTGGAGTTCGACCGGGCCATGCGGGGATGGGGCATCGACCGGGACATCGCCCGGGACGTCCAGGAACTGTCCCCGGAGATGCGGGGGCTGCTGGCGGCCTTCACCGAGGGGGTCAACGAGGCCCTCCGTCGCTATCGCCCGATGGAGCACCGGGTGCTGGGGATCGCCCCCGAACCCTGGACCATCGAGGACTGCTTCGCCATCGGGCGCCTGAACGCCTGGTCCGTCACCCACAACTGGCAGCAGGAGTTGTCCCGCCTGCTGCTGGCCTGGCACGTGGGCCTCGACCGGGCGGAGGCCATCTACGGCCATGCGCCCTGGGCCGGGGGGACCACCCTGCCCCCATCGGGCCCCCCCCGGGAACTCCCCCCGGCGGTCGCCGCGGAACTCCGGAACCTGTTCCCGTCCCGGCCTCCCAGGACCGCGCCCCCGCGCAGCGAAGCCGGGCCGGTCCTGGACCCGGGAGTGCTGACCGGCGCCAGCAACTCCTGGGTGGTGGCGGCGGACCTCTCGGCCTCGGGCCGGCCGCTCCAGGCCAACGACCCCCACCTGACCCACATGCTGCCCTCGCTGATGTTCCAGCAGCACCTGTCGGCCCCGGGGGTGGACGTCATCGGGGCGGGCATCGCCGGACTGCCCTTCGTGCTGGCAGGGCACAACGGGCATGTCGCCTGGGGCACCACCTCCCTGGTCGGGGACGTGGTGGACCTCTTCGTGGAACGGGTCGATCCGGGCCGCCCGGACTGCGTGCTGCGGGACGGGGTCCCGGTCCCCCTGGAGGTCCGGGAGGAGATCGTGCGCGTCCGCCGGGGCAAGGTCCTGGAGGAACGCCGGTTCCGGATCCGGGTCGGCCCCCACGGACCCCTGCTGAACGACCTCTACCCCCACCTGCTGGACTCGGAGATGCCCCTGGTGTCCCTCCAGTGGGATCCCCCGGGCATCGCCGACAGCCTGGAGGCGATCCGGAAGGCCGCCCGGGCCACGACGGTCAGGGAACTGCGGGAGGCCCTGTCGGGCATGATGTCGCCGGCTTCGGCCTGGACGGCCGCCGACACCGACGGGACCATCGCGTTCTTCGTCACCGGGGCGATCCCGGTCCGTCCCCGGCACCTCGGGACCTTCCCGGCCCCGGGATGGGACTCGTCCTACGACTGGACGGGGATCGTGAACCCCGCCGCCCTGCCCTACGCCGAGGCTCGGGAGGGCTTCTTCGCCCACGCCAACAACCTGGTGGCGGACCCGGCCCGCAGCCCGGTGTTCCTCCACGTGGACACCGCGCCGTCCTACCGCTACGACCGGATCGCCGAGTTGATCCGCACCACCGGACCCCACACGCTCCAGAGCCTGGCGGACATCCAGATGGACGTCCGCCTGAACCGCGGCAAGCGCCTGCTGCCCTTCCTGGTCCAGGATCTCTCGCGCCGGGAGGCCCGGTGGAGCCCCCTGGAGCGGAAGGCCCTGGACCTGCTCCGGTCCTGGGACTTCGAGGCCGGCACCGGGTCCGTGGGCACCACCCTCTTCTTCTCCACCTACCGGGAGGCGGTGATCCTGGCCATCCAGGACGAACTGCCACCGGACGCCTACCGGTTCTTCCTCTCCCAGCGCTACTCGACCAACGTGGCGGACCTCTGGTTCGACCGTCCCGACCATCCCGTCTGGGACGATCGGCGAACCCCCCGGGTCGAAATGCGCCGGGAGGTGATCCAGGAGGCCTTCCGGAGGGCCGTCCGGAGGCTCCAGCGGGAACTGGGACCCAACCCCGAGGAGTGGCGGTGGGGCAAGGTCCACACCCTCCAGATCCGCCACGCCTTCGGGGGACAGAAGGCCATCTCCCGCTTCATGAACCTCCGGCCCTCCCCGGTCGGCGGGGCCCTGGACTCCGTCTGGAAATCCCACTTCGACCTGGGCAACGAAGAGCATCCCTTCGCGGTGGTCGCCGGGCCCTCCTACCGGCAGGTCGTGGACCTGGCGGACATCGATCACGGCCTGTGGGTCAGCGACACCGGCATCTCGGGCTGGCCCGGATCCCCCCAGTACGGCGACCAGCACGAGGCATGGAAGCGCGGCGAGTTCCTCCCGATGATCTTCCGGTGGGACGAGGTGCGATCCCTGGCCCGGGCGACCATCCGCCTCGTGCCCCTCGGCCGGGACGAGGAGCCGGACCCCGAAGGCCCCCTGGAGGACGACACCCCGGCAGCGGCCAGCGAGGAGGAAGCCCCATGACCCCGCGCCTGCCCCTCCTGGCGGCCGGGATCCTCGCCGCCGGCGCCGGCTGCACGCTGACCCCCGGGGACTTCCCCGTGGAATCGGGGGAGATCTCCTCGACGGGGGGCGCCGACGGCCTGCCATCGGCCCCTGCCCGGGACCTTCCGCAGCCCGACGGCGGCATTGCCGGGTCGCCCGCAGGGGCCCCCTGCGAAACCGCCGAGGAGTGCCGGACCGGATTCTGCATGACCACCGAGAACATCGGGGGCTTCATCGCCGGGGCCTCGGTCCCCGGGGGCTACTGCTCGGGCCTCTTCTGCGCCGTGGATGGGTCCGACGGCGCCTGCACCCCCGAGATGGGAGGCGTGTGCTTCAGCCTGTTCCCGTTCCTGGGGGAGTCCTTCGCCGAACAGGGAATCTGCCTCGCGCCCTGCGAAACGGACGACGACTGCCGTCCCGAAGACGATCAGGTCTGCTTCGACGCGATGGAACTGCAGCAGGCGGGGCGCCTGACCCCCGATCAACTGGCCCTCTACTACGGGGACCTCCGGAGGGCCTGCCTGCCCCGGACGGTCCGGGACGCGGCGATGGCCCCGCCGAAGACCCGGTAGCCGTCCCCGGGCAGCCTTCCCTAGGGCATCCAGCGGGGGTCGAGGCGTCCCTGGAACACCCGGATCGCCGGTCCCTCCAGGAAGACCTCCCGGAAGTCCTCGGCCACCGTCAGCGTCAGGGTACCCCCCGGCAGGTCCATCCGCAGCGGTTCCCCCGGCCGGGCCTGCCCCGTCCGCACCGCCGCGACGGCCGTGGCGCCGGCCCCGGTCCCGCAGGCCATGGTGACCCCGCAACCCCGCTCCCGGACCACGACCCGGAAGTGCCCCGGCCCCAGGCGTTCCACGAACTCGACGTTGGTCTTCCGGGGAAACGCCGGGTGTTCGGACAGCACGGACCCGAAGGTCTCGGCCTCGGGCACCGACATCCCCTGGAAGATCACCAGGTGGGGATTGCCCATGCCGACCCCGTGACCCTCGAACGATCGCCCGAGGGCCTCCACCACCAGTCGGCTGTCCGTTCCGGCCATCGGGATGGCCCCGGGATCGAGGGTCGGACGCCCCAGGCCCACGCGAACGGTCCGGACCTGCCCCTGGTCGTCCAGGAAGACCCGGCAGGGCTTCACCCCGGCCAGCGTCTCGATGGCGATCTCCTCGCCGGATGCGTCCATGCAGTCGTGGAGGTGTTTCGCCACGCACCGGATGCCGTTGCCGCACATCTCGGCCTCGGACCCGTCGGCGTTGATCACCCGCATGAACCAGGGAGCCTCGGTTCCCCGCTCCACCAGCAGCACCCCGTCGGCGCCCACCCCGAAATGCCGGTCGCAGAGGAGGACCGCCGCCTCGGGGGTCAGCCACCGGGGACGGCCCTCCAGGACCTCCAGCACCACGAAGTCGTTCCCGGTCCCGTGGTATTTCCAGAACGTCGCCCCATCCATCGGTCTCCTCCCGGTTGCCGGGGGCGATGGTAGGGGGCTTCCCCAGTCCTGGCAATCCCCGGAAGCCGGTCGATGCCCCCGGGCCCCGCAGTTGCGCTACAATGCCCTCCCGTCCGGAAGGAGGCCCGATGGCCGTTTCCGAAGATCAGGCGATGCAGGGAATCCGCCACCTCCTGGAGGCCCTGGGGGACGACCCGAACCGGGCCGACCTCCAGGCGACCCCGGGCCGGGTGATCGATTCCCTCCGGTACCTGACCCGGGGCCAGCGGGAGTCCCTGGAGGAGGTGCTGGAGGGAGGCCTGTTCGAGGGGGACTACCGGGACCTGGTGCTGGTCCGGGACATCGAGTTCGCATCCCTCTGCGAGCACCACCTGCTGCCGTTCCTGGGCCATGCCCACGTGGCCTACCTTCCCGACGGCCGCATCCTGGGACTGTCCAAGATCGCCCGGATCGTGGACCACTTCGCCGCCCGGCTGCAGGTCCAGGAGCGCCTGACGACCCAGATCGCCGAGTGCCTGGAGGAGGTCCTGAAGCCCCGGGCCGTGGGCGTGGTGATCTCGGCCACCCACCTCTGCATGAAGATCCGGGGCGTCCGGAAGGCCGACGGCGAGGTGGTGACCTCCGCCTGGCGCCAGGACCGGGGCGACCCCGCGGACCTGGACCGCCTGAAGCACGAACTGGTCGCCGCCGGGATGCGGCGGTGAACCGACGAGGATTCCAATGAGCCCCCGCCCGCCCCCGTGGACTCCCCCGGGCACGCCCAGCCCGACGCTCCATCATGTCCGGGAGGCCCTGGAAGCCCGGAAGCCCCAGGTGATCCCCCCGACCCGGGACCTGCGCCCGGCCGCGGTGCTGGTGGCCCTCTGCCCCGGTCCCCAGGGCCTGGAGGTGCTGCTGACCCGTCGATCCCGGGAGGTGGGGGACCACCAGGGCCAGGTCGCCTTCCCGGGAGGGTCGGTGGATCCCGAGGACCGGGACAGCCTCGACGCGGCGATCCGGGAGGCCCGGGAAGAGGTCGGGCTTGCGGCGGATCGGGCCCAGGTGCTCGGTCGGCTGGACGACTTTCCCACGATCACCGGCTTCCTGGTGACCCCCTGGGTGGTCCAGGTCCCCTCCTTCGATGGGGTCGCTCCGGCCACCGGGGAGGTCGATGCGGTCTTCCCCTTTCCCATGTCCTGGCTCGCCGACGACCGCCACGTGATCCGTCTTCCGTGGCGTCCCGGGGACGTCCTGGTGGAGGTGCTGTTCATCCCTTACGGAGAGTTCCTGATCTGGGGCGCCACCGCCCGGATCCTCTGGCAGTTCTGGGAGATCATCCGATGACGACGGACCCGCGAACAGAGGCCCTCCTCGACGGCGAGGGGGCCCGGCGACTGATCGAGGCCCTCCAAGGCGCCCGGACCCTGCTGCTGACCACCCACGAAGGCCCCGATGCCGACGGTCTCGGGTCCGAACTGGCCCTCGCCCGGGCGCTTCGCCGCCTGGGGAAGCGGGTCTTCATCCGGAACACCGATCCCCCCGCCCGGCGCTTCCAGTTCCTGAACGAGGGCGGCGACCTGGTGGCCTTCCGCAACGAGGACCAGTCCCTGGTGCGGGACGCGGACCTGGTCCTGCTGGTGGACACCGCCGAACTGCGCCGCACCGGGCGGGTCGGCGAGGCGATCCGGCGGCGGGAGGGGCCGACGCTGGCCCTGGATCACCACGCCGCCGGCGACGAGACCCTGCCGGGCCTCCTGGGCCCCGACTTCAGCAGCACCGGCGAGATGGTCGCGGGCCTGCTGTCGGGCCTGGGCGTTCCCCTGACCCCCGACCTGGCGGCCCCCCTCTACGCCGCGATCCTCTTCGACACCGCCCAGTTCCGCTTCTGCCGGAACGACCCCGGGACCTTCCGGGTCGCCGCCGCGCTGGTGGAGGCGGGGGCCGACGCCGAGGCCATCGGCAAGCGGCTGTTCGGGAGCGCCCGGAGGGATGCCCGGGTGCTGGAGGCCCGCATCCTGAACGACGCCCGCTTCGAGTGCCACGGGCGGCTGGCATGGGCCGCCGTGGAACCCCGTCACCTCCAGGGCCTCCAGGTGGACCGGGACGAAATCCGGTCCCTGGTGAACCTCCTGGGGGACATCGAAGGAGTCGAGGTCGCCTGCCTGTTCAAGTCCGGCGAGTCCACCCTGAAGGTGAGCCTGCGATCCCGCGGAAGGCACCCCGTGCTGCCCGTCGCCGAAGCCCTGGGAGGCGGGGGTCACCCCTTCGCCGCGGGGGCCGACGTCCCCTGGGACCTGGCCACGGCCATCGACCGGACCCTGCCTTCGCTGCGCCGGATGCTGGGAGAGGACGGGGCGGGCGCTACTCCTCGCCCGTGATGTCCTCGTCGGGGCGGTACTTGTCGGGCTTGATCGTCAGCACCATGCAGTGGGCCCGGCGCACGACCTTTTCCGTCTGACTGCCCAGCAGCATGTGCTTCACCCCGGTGTACCCGTGGCTGCCCAGCACGATCAGGTCCATCTTCTCCTGCCAGGCCATGCGGGCGATCTCCAGGTAGGGCTTTCCGGCCCGGACCTCGATGCGGACCTTGCGACGGTCCACCTCCGCCAGCCCGCCTTCCTCGAACAACTCGTTGACCCGCCGCCGGACTCCCGTCTGGATCCGCTCCATCTCCAGGGCCTGGCGCTCGATGTCCTCCCCCTTGTCGAAGGACGCGATGGGCTCCACCACGTGGAGCACGGTCACGTCCGCCCCGTACTGGCGGGCCAGTTTGAGGCCGATGTAGAAGGCCTTGCGCGAGGTGTCCGAGAAGTCCACCGGGATCAGGATCCTGTCGATCTTGAGGGTCACTTCCATGGCGCATCTCCTTCCGGAATCTTCCCGACGGTCAGAGCGGGATGTTACCATGCTTCCGGGGCGGATTGGAGTCCCGTTTCTCCTGGAGGGTCTGGAGGGCCGCCGCCAGGTACCGCCGGGTGTCCCGGGGGGCGATCACCGCGTCCACGAAACCCCATTCCGCGGCCTGGTAGGGGTTCGCGAACCGCTCCCGGTAGGCTTCGATCAGGGCCGACCGGGCCGCCTCGGGGTCCTTCGCCTCCTGGAGGGACTTCCGGTGCAGCACCTCGATGGCCGCCTCGGGGCCCATCACGGCAATCTCGGCCGAGGGCCAGGCCAGGTTCAGGTCCCCCCGCATGTGCCTTGACGACATCACGATGTAGGCGCCGCCGTAGGCCTTCCGGAGGATCACGGTGAGTTTCGGGACCGTCGCCTCGGCATAGGCGTAGATCAGTTTCGCCCCGTGGCGAATCAGGCCGCCGGCCTCCTGGTCCACCCCCGGCAGGAATCCCGGCGTGTCCACCAGCGTCAGCAGGGGGATGTGGAACGCGTCGCAGAACCGGACGAACCGGGCCCCCTTCACGCTCGCGTCCACGTCCAGGCATCCCGCCAAGTGGGCCGGCTGGTTCGCGACCACCCCGACGGTCCGGCCGCCCAGGCGGGCAAAGGCGGTCACGAGGTTCCTGGCGTGGAGGGGCAGGACCTCCAGGTACCGGGCATCGTCCACCACCCTGGCGACGACATCCCGGACGTCGTAGGGGCGCTGGGACTCGGTGGGAACCACCTCGTCCAGCACCGGATCCACCCGGTCCGGGGGATCCTCGGTGGCCACCCGGGGCGGGTCCGACTGGTTGTTCTGGGGCAGGTAGGACAGGAGTTCCCGGATCAGTTCCAGGGCCCCCTCCTCGTCCGGGGCGGCGAAGTGGGCCACCCCGCTCCGGCAGGCGTGCATGGCCGCCCCCCCGAGTTCCTCCTTCGTGACCTCCTCGTGGGTGACGGTCCGGATCACGTCGGGGCCCGTGATGAACATGTGACTACCACGCTCGGTCATCACCACGAAGTCCGTGATCCCCGGGGAATAGACTGCGCCTCCCGCACAGGGACCGAGGATGGCCGAGATCTGCGGGATCACCCCGGACGCGAGGGTGTTCCGCAGGAAGATTTCCGCGTAGCCGGACAGGGCCACCACCCCCTCCTGGATCCGGGCGCCGCCCGAGTCGTTCAGGGCGATGAGGGGGCAGCCGACCTTCAAGGCCATGTCCTGCACCTTGCAGATCTTCCGGGCGTGGGCCACCCCCAGGGATCCGCCGAGCACCGTGAAGTCCTGGGAATAGACGCAGACCGGCCTGCCGTCGATGCGCCCGAAGCCCGCCACCACCCCGTCCCCCGGAAAGTCCTGGGCTTCCATGCCGAAGTCGGTGCAGTGGTGGCGCACGAAGGCGTCGGTCTCCACGAAGGACCCGGGGTCCAGCAGCAGCCCGAGGCGCTCCCTGGCCGACAGATGCCCCTCGGCCCGGCGCCGCTGCTGCTTCTCCGGTCCCCCGCCGGCCTGGGCCCGGCGTTCCATCTCGGCCAGGCGGTCCGCCTGCTTCTGCCGATCCTGCCGACTCATGTCGTCCTTCCTTCCTCGGCGGCCCGGTAGAGGTCGTCGTAGTCCCGGGCCGACCGGTGCCAGGAGAAGTCCTCGGCCATCCCCCGCCTCCGGACCCGGTCCCACTGGTCCGGGTCCTGCCACAGCCATCCGGCCCGCAGAAGCGCCCGCCCCAGGGCCTCCCGGTCGAAGGACCGGAACCGGATGCCGTTTCCCCCCTCCGGGTCCTCGTCCACGTCCCGGACCGTGTCGGCCAGCCCACCGACGGCCCGGACCAGGGGCAGCGTGCCGTAGCGCAGCGAGAACATCTGGTTCAGGCCGCAGGGCTCGTATTCCGAGGGCATCAGGAAGGCGTCGGCCCCCGCCTCGATCCGGTGCGCCAGGGCCTCGTCCATCCCGACGCGCAAGGCGACCCGGTCCGGGTGTTCCTGCCGGGCCTGCTCCCATGCCTTCCGGATGGTTTCATCCCCGCTTCCCAGGACCACCACCGCCCCGCCGGTCAGCAGCAGGTCCGGCAGCGCCTGGATCACCAGACCGTGCCCCTTCTGGCGGTCCATCCTGCCGACCATCCCGAAGAGGGGCCCCCGGGGAACCGGCAGCCCGACCTCCCGGCACAGCGCCTCGCGGCAGGCCGTCTTGCCCCGGAGGTCCTCCGCCGAGTAGCGGGCCGGGATCAGGGGATCCGTCTCCGGGGACCAGGTTTCCTGGTCGATGCCGTTCAGGATGCCCCGGAAGCGGGGTCCCAGGGCTCGGAGCACCCCGTCCATCCCGGCGCCCCGCTCCGGGGTCAGGACCTCCCGGGCGTAGGAAGGGCTGACCGTGTTCACCTGGTCGGAAAAGACGATCCCGGTCTTCAGGAACGAGACCTGTCCGTAGAACTCCACGGCTCCCGGGTGGAACAGCGCCCGGGGAATCCCCGCCTCGGGCAGCCGTTCCGGCGGGAAGTTGCCCTGGTAGGCCAGGTTGTGGATCGTGAAGACCCGCCGGGGGTCCTCCCGCCCGGCGAGCGCCAGGTACAGGGGCACCAGGCCCGCCTGCCAGTCGTGGCAGTGCACCACGTCCGGCCGCAGGTCCAGGACCTCGACGGTCTTCAACACCGCCCCGGCGAAGAAGGCGAAGCGGATCGCGTTGTCCGGGTAGTCCTGGCCCCGAGGTCCGTAGAGCGTCTCCCGGTCGAACCACTCGTCGCACCGGAGCAGCCACACCGCGGTCCCCCTCGGCCGATCCGACCGGAAGACCTGGAACCAGCAGGTCCGTGGCCCGATGGTGACCGGGAACTCCAGGTCGGTCTGCCGGAACGGAATCCCCGCTTCCCGGACCGTCCGGTAGAAGGGGGTGATCACGTGGGTCCGGTGCCCCAAGCCGGCCTGGGCCTCCGGGAGGGCCCCGACCACGTCGGCCAGGCCCCCGGTCTTGCTGTAGGGAAAGACCTCCGAGGCCACGTGAACGATGCACCCCATCGTGCCTCCCAGGGGAAAGGGGCGTCAGGAGGAGGGGCCGCCCCCCGGCGCCGCACCCGCCGATCCCCGGGCCGCGGGGCGCAGTGCCAGCCACTCGCCCCACGTCCCCTGGCCCCACTGCCGGTAGCGACTGGCCTCGAAGCCCCGGTGATCCAGTTCGGCCAGGAAGCGCTGGAGCAGCGTCTCGAAATCCGGGGCGTCCCGGACCACGAACTGCAGCAGGAAATGGTAGGGGTCCGAGCACTGGGTCTCGGCGTACAGGCGCGTCCGGTTCCGGTCGGTCCGGGCGAAGACCGTGACCTGGAAGACCACCGTCCTCCCCAGTTTCGTGGCCTCCAACTGGAAACGCCCGTGTTCCTGCATCATGGCGGGATTGTCCGTCCCCGGTTCCATTCCGTCAAGAGAATGGGCCTTGCTGGCTCCGCCGTCCGCGGCGATCCCGCCCGGAAGGTTTTTTCCCCATCGATTGACGGAACCTCCGGGAAGCGGTATAAACAGCCTGTTTCAACAGGAATCGGAAACCTCGGCCAGCGTCGTGGTTTCACCTTGCGAGGGTGCACCGGTGGACGTTCGCGGGCGTTCGGGGGAGACAAGGCTTCCATCGACCTTCCGGGCCCGGGTCTCCCTGGACGGCCGGCAGGGCATGGGCGTCGCGGTGAACCTGTCCAGCGAGGGGCTGTGCCTCCACACCGATGTGGTGTTCCGGTCCGGACAGCAGGTCGATCTGGGGCTCGAGGTCCCGGAATGGAAGGACGCCCTGGCGCTGGCCACCGAGGTCCGCTGGGTGCGGGAGGTCTCGCCCCTGCTGGAGCCCCTGTGGACCTACGAGGCGGGGCTCCTGGTCAGGCAGCCTCCGCCGTCCTACCTGGAACTGGTCGAGCAGTATTCCCGGCGGTTCCTGGACCAGCGGGACGATCCCCGCTTTCCCCGGGAGATGCGCGTCCAGCTCTCGGGCCCGGGGACCTGGGAAATGACCTTCGCCCGGAACATCGGGCGCAAGGGCCTGTTCATCCGGACCCGCCAGGCGATCCCGCCGGGATCGCTGGTGGAGGTCCATCTCTACCTGCCCGGACTGGACCGGCCGGTCCCGATGCGGGCCGAGGTGATCCACCACGTCACGACGGAGAAGGCGATGATGGTCGGGAGCGAGCCCGGAATCGGCGTCCGCCTGGGCACGGTCCCGGAATGGGCCCGGGAGACCTACCTGGCGTTCCTCCGATCCCTCGAAAAGGGCCCTTCCCGCTGACCCGCCCCCCTTTCCCGAAGACGTGGCACAATCTGCGTCGATGAAGGATCGCCTCCCCGGTCGGACGTCCCTGCTGGCGGGAATTGCCATCGCGCTCTACCTGGCGCTGCTGGTGGGCCCCCGGCTGGACCCCTGGACCTTCCTGTTCCGGGACGGGTCCTTCTACGCCCAGACGGCCCGGGCCCTGGAGCAGGAGGGGACCCTCCGCCAGGAAACCGTGCAGCCCCGGTCCTGGTACGACGGCAGCCTTCCGTGGTACCGGAACGTCGACGATGCATGGTCCAACGTGTCCGTCGGCGCCGACGGGGAGTGGTACCCGAAGCACTCCTACCTCGCGCCGCTGATCGCCCTTCCCTTCCAGTGGGCCCTTGGACCCTGGGGGCTGCTGGTCTTCAACCTGGCGGCCCTCTTCGTCGGACTGTTCCTGGGCTACCGGCTGGCGGCGATCACCACCGGGGAGTTCCCGGCCCTGGCGGCCCTGGGCCTGGTCCTCGCCTCCCCCCTGGTTCCCTGGATCGCCTACGCCTTCAGCCACGACGTCCTTTGCGGTTCCCTGGTCGCGATCGCCGCCTGGTCGATGGCGACGGGGCGCATGGTCCCGTCGGGGCTGGCGACGGGCCTGGCCCTGGTGGCCAAGCCCACCAATGCGGTCCTCCTGGTGCCGCTGCTGCTGGCATGGTTCCCGGGCGGGAGGATCGGGGGGCTCCTGCGGTTCGCGGCGGGATCCTTGCTGCCGCTGGCGGCCTACGGCATCGCCAACTGGCGGATGTACGGGGCGCCCTGGACGACCTCCTACCACCGCATCCTGACCGTCCGGAACGGGGTTCCGGAGATCGTCTCCTACGGGCAGGCCTTCGACTTCCCCCTGGCCCGGGGGATCCGGCGGTTCTTCCAGCCGTCGCCCGAAGGGGAGGTCTGGCCGATGGCCTTCCCGGCCGTGCTGGCATGGCTCGGGGTGCCGTTCCTGGCCCGCCGGCACTGGCGGCTGGCCCTGGGACTCGCCGCGGCCTTTGCCGGCTTCGTCTTGACCTTCGGGAAGTACCGCTACGGCGGCGCCCGATTCTTCCTGCCGATGCTGGTCCTGGCCCCCGTTCCCGGGGCCGCCATGGTGGACGCCGCGGCCCGGTTCCTCGACGGGGCCGCCGGGGTGATCCGGCGCCGGGCAGGGGCCCTTCCCCGGGGCTGGATTCCGGTCCTGGGGCTGGTGTCGCTGGCGCTGCTGGCAGGGGCGATCCGCTGGGTCCGCACCCGGGGAATCCCTCCCGAGGGAACCACCCTCGCCTCCTCGGTGGAACGCCTCGAGGTCCGACTGGGAGACGTCCCCTGCGACTACTTCAACCTGGCCCACCGCCGGTGGGAGTGCAGCGGGCTGGATCGGAGCGCGGATCGCTTCACGGGGTCCCCCGCCGGGACGGAATGCGAGGACTGGTGGGACGGGCAGGCGGTCTATCTTCCTCCGGGGCCGAAGGGACACGACCGGCGCATCGACTGGCGCCCCTCCACGGCGGGAAGCGGGTTCCGGATGCGATGGGGACGCACGGAACGGGGACCCCCGCTGGAGGTGCGGGTGCTGGTCCAGGGTCGGGAGGCCTGGCGGCGCGTCCTCGAGGAGGGATCGGCCCGGGGGGAGGGGGATGTGGCGATGTCCTGGGAGTCCGGCACGACCTTCACGATCGAGGTGGGACCGGCCGGGGCGCCGGGAGCGGTCTGCCTGGACCTCCTCCCCGCCCCCTGATCCCGGGTCACGCTCCCCCGAGGACCGGGGGAGCCTCCATCCGCTTCAACTGGTCCGTGGACAGCAGCATCTCGGGACGGTCGAGGGCCTCGCCCTTCAGCAGGCGGACCTCGGCCGTGGCCCCTCCGAACTGGATCATGTCCAGGTGCCTGACCCGGGTCCGGGACTCCACCGTGCGTCCCTGGATCCGGACGGGCCCCGGAGCCCCTTCGACCGGCACCGCGAAGACCCCGCAGGATCCGAAATTCTCGAGCAGCAGCCAGGTCCCCTGGAGGCCCGGGACCGGCAGGTCCGTGCCGCTCCCGCCCAGCAGGAACTCCCGCCGCCGACACAGGTAGGTCTGGGAGAGATGGCCTCCCGATCCCTCGGGCGGCGTGACCAGCAGGTGGACCGCCACGTCGGACACCGCCCCCCCCTCCGCCAGCCAGAGGTGCACGTCCCCCAGGCGCATCACGCTACCGACCTCCAGGTCGTCGGACCAGCGATCCATGCGCTCCCCGTTGACGAAGACCGGGGCCTCCTCCACCCGGCGCAGGTGGAAGCGCCCCTCGACGAAGGACAGCAGCACGTGGTGGGCCGCCACCGAGGGCAGCTGGATCCGCACCTGGTTGTCCTCGGCGGACCCCACGGCCACGACGCTCTGCCGGATGCGGTACCGGTAGATGCGCCGCCCCGTGTCGATCAGCAGCCAGAACTCGGCAGGCAGTTCGGCCATCGGAACCTCCTCCCGGGACGGCCTAGGCCTTCAGCAGGGACAGGGCTTCCACCAGTCGATCCCGGGTCTCCTGGAACAGCGCCTCCTTCTCCCGCTCGGCCTCGACCACCTCCTCCCGGGCACGGGCCAGGAAGTCCGGGTTGCCGAGCTTCTGGCGCACCACCTGGAGTTCCCGGTCCACCTTGGCCAGTTCCTTCTCCTGGCGGGCGATTTCCGCCTGCAGCCGCTCCTGCCCCACCTGGACGTAGCAGTCCGCCGCGTCTCCCACCTTCACCGCCGTCCCCTCGGGCCGCGCCGCCTCCCGGGAAATCGCCAGGCTGCCGGTTCCCGCCAGGCGCTCAATGTCCCCCCGGTGGGCCAGCAGGTGCGCCTCGATGCGATCCGAGAAGGGACGGATCACCACCTCCGGCCGTTCCGACGGGCTCATGCGCACCTCGGATCGGACCGCCCGGATGTCCCCGATCACCCCGATCACCTCGTCCATCTCCCCGGCCATCTCCGGGTCCCGGGGCAGGTCGTCCCCCCGGGGATAGGACGCGATCATCACGCTGTCCGGCGGGTCCCGGAGCCACGGCCGCAGGCGCTGCCACAGCTCCTCGGTCACATAGGGCATGAAGGGATGCAGGGCCCGCAGGATCCGGTCCAGGGAGGCCACCAGCACCGCCTGGGTGGCTCGCCGCCGCTCCCCTCCCTCGCCCAGGGCCCCCTTCGCCAGTTCCAGGTACCAGTCGCAGAAGCGGTGCCAGGTGAACTGGTAGAGGCCCGAGGCGGCCTCGTTGAACCGGAAGTCCTGGAGGGCCCCCCGGGTGTCGTCCAGGGCCTCGGCCAGCCGGGTCAGCACCCAGGTGTCCGCCGGGGTCCGATCCACCTCTCCGGGCTCCGGGAGGGGAGCCGGCGCGTCCTCGAGGTTCATCAGCACGAAGCGCGCCGCGTTCCAGATCTTGTTGACGAACTCCCGGTAGCCCCGGAGCCGGTCCATCGACAGCTTGATGTCCCGCCCCTGGGCGGTCATCTGGGCCAGCGTGAACCGCAGGGCGTCGGCGCCGACCTCCTCCACGACCTCCAGGGGGTCGATCACGTTGCCCTTGGTCTTGGACATCTTCAGGCCCTTCTCGTCCCGGACCATCGCGTGGAGATAGACCGTCCGGAAGGGCACGTCCCCCATGAAGTGCAGGCCCATCATCATCATCCGGGCCACCCAGAAGAAGATGATGTCGAAGCCGGTCTCCATCACGCTGGTGGGGTAGAAGGTCTTCAGGGCCGGCGTCCGGTCGGGCCAGCCGAGCGTGCTGAAGGGCCACAGGGCCGACGAGAACCAGGTGTCCAGCACGTCCTCGTCCTGCCGCAGGGATGTCCCGCCGCAGGCCGGGCACCGCGTGTCCGGCCCCGGGTCCTCGGTGTCCACCACCATCCCGTCGCAGCCGGGACGGGTGCAGTACCACACGGGGATCTGGTGCCCCCACCAGAGCTGCCGGCTGATGCACCAGTCCCGGATGTTCTCCATCCAGTTCATGTAGGTCTTTTCCCAGTGGGCCGGGATGAAGACCGTCCGCCGGTCCCGGACGGCCTGGATCGCCGCCTCGGCCAAAGGCTTCGTCCGGACGTACCACTGGAGACTCACGGTGGGTTCGACCACCACGCCCGACCGCTGGCAGTGCCCGACCCGGTGGGTGTAGTCCTCGACCTTCACCAGCAGGCCCTGGGCTTCCAGGTCCTCCACGACCCGCTTCCTTGCCTCCTCCCGGCTCAGGCCCCGGTAACGCTCGGGCACCGCGTCGTTCATCCGGGCGTGGGAGTCCAGCACCTGGATCATGGGCAGGCCGTGGCGACGGCCCGTTTCGAAGTCGGCGAAGTCGTGGGCCGGGGTGATCTTCAGCGCCCCGGTTCCGAAGGAGAGGTCCACCGCCTCCCCGTCCCCGATGACCGGGATCAGGCGATCCGTCAACGGCAGCCGGACCTTGCGGCCGATCCAGGGAGCGTGTCGGGGGTCCTCGGGATGGACCGCCACCGCCGTGTCCCCGAATAGGGTCTCGGGCCGGGTGGTGGCCACCACGAGCCGGTCGCTCCCGTCCTCCAGGGGATAGGCGATGTACCAGAGATGCCCCCGGACCTCCTTCTCCTCGACCTCCAGGTCCGACAGCACCGTCTGGATCCCCGGCGACCAGTTCACCATCCGCTGGTCCCGGTAGATCAGTCCCTCCCGGAAGAGCTGCACGAAGACGTGGCGCACCGCCCGGGAAAGCCCCTCGTCCAGCGTGAAGCGCTCCCGGTCCCAGTCCACCGACACCCCCAGGGCGCACATCTGCTCGGTGATGCGGGCGTGGGCCGACTCCTTCCAGCGCCAGACCTCCTTCAGGAACGCCTCCCGTCCCAGGTCGTGGCGGGACACGCCCCTCTTCTGCAGTTCCCGCTCGACCACCATCTGGGTCGCGATGCCCGCGTGGTCGGTGCCGGGCAGCCACAGGGCGTTGAAGCCCTCCATCCGCTTCCACCGGGTCAGGATGTCCTGAATGGCGAAGGTCAGGGCATGCCCCATGTGGAGGTGCCCCGTCACGTTGGGCGGCGGGATGACGATGCAGAAGGGTTCCCGGTCGCTCTGGTCCTTCGCCCGGAAGTACCCCGCCTCCCGCCACGAGCGGTACCAGCGGGCCTCCACCTCCCGGTGGGAATATCCTTTCGACAGCGGGTCCATCATGCCTCCTGGTGCACCGGCTCGAACAACGCCTCGGCGAACTCCCTCGGGTCGAACGGCCGGAGGTCCTCGATCCCCTCCCCCACCCCGACGAACCGGATCGGCAGGCCCATGTCCCGGGCGATCGACAGGACCACCCCTCCCTTCGCGGTGCCGTCCAGTTTGGCCAGCACGATGCCGTTCACCCGGACCGCCTGCCGGAAGATGTCGGCCTGCCGCACGGCATTCTGCCCCATCGTGGCGTCCAGCACCAACAGCACCTCGTGGGGAGCCCCGGGAACCGCCTTGCCCAGGACACGGTGAATCTTCTTCAGTTCGTCCACCAGGTTCGCGTTGGTGTGGAGCCTCCCGGCCGTGTCGGCGATCAGCAGGTCGTATCCCTCCTGGCGGGCCCGCTTCGCCGCGTCGAACATCAGCGACCCCGGGTCCTGTCCCGGGTTGCCCACCACCACGGGAACACCGACCCGCTCGCCCCAGATCGCCAGTTGGTCCATCCCGGCGGCCCGGTAGGTATCCCCGGCGCACAGGATCACCTTCCGCCCCCGGTCGCGGTAGAAGCGGGCCATCTTCCCGATGGTCGTGGTCTTCCCGGTGCCGTTGACGCCGACGACCATGATCACCCCGGGTCCCTCGGGGCTGCCGGGGACGTCGGGGGCGCCGTGGGGCAGCGGGTCCATCCACTCGAGGGTTTTCTGCTGCAGGAAGGCCAGCACCTGGGGTCCCAGGTCCCCTCCCGAGGGCCGGAACTCCCGGCGCAGGGCCTCCACGAAGTCCCCGGCGGTCCGCACGCCGACGTCCGCCGTCAGCAGCACCTCCTCGGCCTGGGCCAGGAAGGCGTCGTCCAGGGTCTGCCGCCCGAAGGAGGCCGCCAGGCGTGCGACGAATCCCTCCTTCCGGGTCCGCTCCAGGCCGGCGCCCAGGGGCCGCGCCGCCGGGACCTCGACGATCAGGGGGCGGGGCGGCTCCTTCTCCTCGTCCTTCCGGGCCTTCTGCGGCACTCCCTTCGGGGGTTCCGGGGCCGCTTCCCGGGGCGCTTCCTTGCGGGGTTCGGGTCGTGGCGCAGGGGCCTCGACCTCCGGCTCCTCCCGGGCCTCGATTCCCCGGCCCAGGCGTTTCTTCCGACCCATCCGGGACGCGGCCAGGGCCACCAGCACCGCGAACCCCAGCACCAGCACCAGGAAGAAGATCGCGGACGCCTCCATCGGGATCCTCCCCGCGTTTCGCGGCGCGAATGGTAAGCGACCACCCCGGGACAATCAAGGCTTCAGGCCGCCGGCACCTTGGCAGGAACGGCCGGGACTCCTACACTTCGCCTGGTTCTTCGCAGGGACAAGGCCCGTGGAATCCCGCCACTCGTCACCGGTCCGGGAGGGCCATTTCCGGATCGTGCTGGCCGCCACTCTGGGAATGGCCCTGGTCTTCCTGCTGCGCAACCTGGAGGAGGCCCGCGTCCTGGATCCGTCCCTGCTCCATTCCCTGCTGACCCAGGGGGGACCCCTGGCGATGACCCCCTATCGCCTGGAGTCCTTTCCACGACCCCTGCTGATGGACCCGGCCCTGGAATTCGGCCTGATGGGCTATCTGGTGGTCCTGATGATGGCCCCGGCGAAACTGGTCCTCGGGACGGTCTTCTCGCCCCTGGGAGTCGCCCTGACCCGGTCGTTCGTGGCGGCGATGAACCTGGCCGGCGGCCCGATCCTCTACCTGCTGGCCCGGCGCAGGGGCCTGGCTCCGGGAGCCGCTCTGCTCCTGGCGATCCTGTACCTGGGCAACCCCTTCCTGCTGGACAAGGTCTCCTGGGACATCGTGGGATGCCAGGGGACCCTGCTGATCGCCGCGGGACTGGCCCTGGCCTCCTCGCGCCCCCGGTGGGCGGTCCCGGCCTGGATCCTGGCCGCCGGGGGCCACCCGGTCACGACCTTCGGGACCATGATCTGGGTCCTCCGGGAAGCGCGGACCCGGCTGCGGGAAGGTCCCCGGACGGGCATCCGTGCGGTCCTCGTCGGCGCGGGAATCCTGGCGCTGCTGTCCCTCCTCTTCTTCCTGGACCTGTTCCTGCCTCCCCTGCTGGATCGCTACTCCGGATTCTCCCTGACCTTCGCCCTCAAGGTCGGCGGCCCCGGCCTCCTCGAGGCCCTCCCGGATCACCTGTTCTCCCTCCTGGGAATCCTGGCATCCTTCGGGTTCCTGCCACTTGCCGCTGCCGTATGGCTGCTGCCGGCGGTCCCCGACATGCTGTACTACGTCGTCCTGGGATCGAACCATGGCAGCCTCCCCGGGACGGCGGGGATCCTGGCCCTTGCCTCGGTGGAGGGGATGCGGCGACTTTGGGAATGGATGGAACGGACCGGGCCGCATCCCTGGAGCCGGTGGCTCGCCCCCTCGGGGAGCCTCCGGACGATGGTGGCCGCCGTGACCGGAATGCTGCTGCTGGTGGCCAACCTCCATGGAGACCCCCGGAACCAGATCCGGCGGCTGTTCCATCCCCCGCGATGGGACGGGGCCTGGGTGCCCGATGCCGAGGCCCTGGTCCGCTCGATTCCGGGGAACCCGGACCTCTGCGTGGTGCAGGTGCCCCTGCTGCCCATGGCCGACGGCCGCTGCGCCCGGAACCGCACCTTCGACGCCTGGCCGGACGTGATGCCCTGGGAACGCCGGCAGGCCTTCTTTCTGTTCCACGTGGACCTCTTCGACCCGGACCGCTTCGTTTCGCGATGGACCCGGGACCACGAGGCCCTCCGGGTGGAGATCTGCCGCCACTACCGGGAGGGCCGGCTGGCCGTGCACCGGGCCGTCGGCGGAGCGATCTTCGCGGGTCCTGCCGAGGACGCCTGGAAGGCGCCATCCCGCCACCCCCAGATGGAGTGGCTCTGCCGGTTCGACCGCCCCACGGGGCACGAGGATTCTGTCAGACGTACCAGCGGGCCTTCTTCCACAGGTGGACCCAGTTCTCGGGGCGCCGGACGTCCAGCAGCAGTTGGAGCAGCCGCCGTGGATGGAGGTAGAACTCCAGGTAGGCCTTGCGCTTCAGCCCCACCAGGACCTCCCGGGAAATCTCCGGATGGGGCAGACCGAAGGAATAGAAGTCCATGTCCTCCAGGCCCAGCGTGCCCAGGGCTTCGAGCCCCCCCAGGCGGTTCCAGTCCGGAGTCCCCGGGATGGGCACGTAGGCCGAGAAGTGGGCCCGGTCCAGGGGCAGTTCCCGGGCCAGGCGGATCGTTTCCTCCATGCCCTCGACCGTGTCCTGGAAGTGCCCCAGGATGAAGTTCCCCGTCAGGCGGATCCGGGTGGTCCGGCGGATCATCGCCAGGTTGCGCCGGATGTCGGCGACGGTCATCCGCCGGTTCATGCGCTTCAGCATGCGGTCGCTGCCGAAGTCGATGCCGAAGGTGATCGTGTGGACCCCGGCGGCCTCCATCCTGCGCATCAGGTCCTCGTCCACCTGGTCCAGACGCATCCCGTTGGGGAAGGACATGGGGACCTTCCAGGGCATCCTCGCGTAGGACGTCATCAGTTCGTCGGCCTGGGCCCGGTCGTACCCGAAGCAGTCGTCCAGGACCTGGATCTCCCGGGCCCCCCACTTCCGGACCAGTTCCTCCATTTCGGCCAGCACCCCCGCAGGGGACCGGAAGCGCATGCCCCGGCCGTGGATCACCCGGGCGGCGCAGTAGGGGCAGGCGAAGGCGCACCCGCGGCTGGTGATGATGGGGGCCACGGGAAAGGCCCGGGCCAGGCCGCCCACCGGGGCCATCGGGTAGGCTCCGGGAGGCATCAGGTCCCAGGCGGGGATCCCCAGGCGGTCCAGGTCCGGGGCCCTTGGGGCAGGACCCTGGCGGATCCCCTCGCCTTCCCGGAACAAGACACCCGGGATCGATGACAGGTCGCCGCCGGACTCCAGGGCACGGACCAGGGCCACCAGGGACTCCTCGGCCTCCCCCCGGACCACGAAGTCCAGGTTCGGATGCCTGGCCAGCAGCCAGTCGGGCAGACCCGAGGCCAGGGGCCCCCCCGCCAGGGTCTTCGTCCCGGGACGGAGGCGCTTCAGGAAGGCGAGGTCCTGTCGGAACGACCGGAGGCCGTTGTTGAAGACCTGGAATCCCACCAGGTCCCAGGGGTCCGACAGGACCCGGGCCGCCACCTCCTCGGTGACGCCGACCTGTTCCCGGTCCAGCAGGGCCACCACATGCCCGGCCCCCCGGAGTGCCGTCGCCAGGTAGCCCAGTCCCAGTTTCGGGATCATCGCCGCCCCGCCGCTCCGGGACGGCGTCGGATAGACCAGCAGCACCCTCACGTCCCGATCCCTCCGGTGCGAGGCAACCCGGGTCGTCCAAAGGAAACCGCAGGCACGGCCGTTTGTCCACTCCCCAACGTCCCGCGCCCTGGACGGCCGCGGGACTCGCCGGCATTCATCAGACCTGGGGTTCTTCCGGGGACCAGCCCATCATGATCATCGAAAAGTTCTGGAGCCTGTGCCACAGGTGCGTCTTGTCCGGGTAGGCTGCCAGGAGCCTCGCCAGACGCCTGGGATTGCCGTAGAAGCGGAGCCAGGCCAGCCGGTAGAGGCTCTTCATCACCACGTCCGGAACCTCGCTCAAGTTCAACGGATTGAGGAAATAATCCTCCTCCACCTGGTCCAGTTCGATGTTCCGCTGCCCGTGGACCTCCTGCCACAGGGCGGTACCGGGCATCGCGACGACCCGGAAGAACAGGGCCATGTGCAGCGGGGATTCCACCGCGAACCGGATCGTCCGCCACATCTGGTCCAGGCGCTCCCCGGGAAACCCCATCATGAAGAAGCCATTCGAGAAGATCCCCCGGCGGACCGCCTCGTCGATGGCCTGGCGGGCCGCATCGAGGTCCAGGTTCTTGCGGATCCTCCGTTGCATGTCCGGGTCGCCCGTCTCGATGGCGAACGACATGAACGCCGTCCGGACCCGGGCCATCAGGGCGATCAGGTCCCGGTCCAGCCGGTCCGACCGCACGCCGTTGGGAAATGCGGGCCGCAGGGTTCCCCCCATCCGGATCAGGGTCTCCAGGACCTCCGAGGCCCACGCCTGGTCCATGTTGAAGTTGTCGTCCAGCACCTCCAGGACCCCTTCCCCCAACTGGTGCTGGATCACCTCCAGTTCCTCCCGGACCGCCTCCAGGGGGCGCCGCCGCAGGCGCTTGCCGTGGATCGCATGGCAGTAGGAGCACCGCCAGGGGCAGCCCCGGGTGGTCATGATCGTCGCGTAACGCCAGGGGCTCAGGGCCGACATGGACTTGCGCCGGGCGTAGGCATCCAGGTCCACCAGGTCCCAGGCCGGGATCGGCAGCGCGGCCAGGTCCGGGACCGGGGCCCGGCAGACCTCCCGGTCCTCCTGCCCCCGGAGCAGCACCCCGGGCAGGTCCGGCGGCCTGGACCGTTCCGCCAGGGCCTCGAACAGCGGAACCACCACCTCCTCGCCTTCGCCCACCACGACCGCGTCCGCCCCGGTCCGTTCCAGGGATTCCCGGGGCATCGCCGTGGGCTGGGGCCCCCCCAGCACGATGGGCATCTCCGGCGCGATGGAGCGAATCCATTTCACCTTTCGCTGGGTCGCGGGCAGTTCGAACGTCAGGGTGGAGATCCCGACCGCATCGGGCCGGTATTCCTCCATCATGCTCGTCAGGGCCTGGGCGGGGTGCCGTTCCAGGCGCAGGTCCAGCAGGCGGACCTGGTGGCCGCTCTTCCGCAGGACCGCCGCCAGCGACAGGAGCCCCATCGGCGGCACCAGGGCATCCTGGTAGGCCCGCAACCGGGAAGGCTTCAACAGCAGGATGCGCCGTCCCATCGGTGTTCCTTTCGCCCCGGAGGATACCGGAAACGAGGCGCCAGAGGAAGCGGAAGGCCCCCTCGGCCCGGGGTTCCGCCGGGTTCTCATTCCAGGGACAGCAGGACGGCCTTCAGGTACTCCCCCTCCGGGAAGGCCGGATGGACCGGGTGATCGGGACCCGCCCCCCGGACCTCCAGGCACCGGACCCGCCGGTGGGCCCGGGCGGCGGCGTCCCGGAGGATTTCCAGGAAGTGGTCCCGGCGCATCGCCGCGCTGCACGAGCAGGTCAGCAGCAGCCCCCCGGGAGCCACCTTCTCCATCGCCGCCCGGTTCAGGTGGAGGTAGCGTTCCGCCGCCGCCGCGAGGTCCGAACGGCTGGCGGCCAGTTTCGGAGGGTCGCAGACGATCAGGTCCCAGCGGTCGTCCCGGGCCAGGACCTCCCGAACGTCGGCCTGGAGGAACTGCACCGCCAGGCCGTTCCGGGCCGCCGCCTGGCGACCCAGTTCCAGGGCCGGGGCCGACGTGTCCACCGCCAGGACCTCCGCGGCGCCTCCGGCGGCGGCGTGCAGCGCGAAGGCCCCCGAGTGGCAGTAGAGATCCAGCACCCGGCGCCCGGCGGCCAGCCGCCTGACCAGAGCCCGGTTCTCCCGCTGGTCGCAGTAGAAGCCGGTCTTTTGTCCCTTCCAGGGGTCCGCCAGGAGCCGCAGCCCCCCTTCCAGCACCTCCACGGGGTCCCGTTCCGGAACCTCGGGCGGCGCCGCCATCCCCTCCTCCCTCCGCAGCGCCGGCGGCACCCGGTGCACCACCTCGCGACATCCCAGCACGTCCCGGAGCACCCCATCGATCTCCGGCCGGTAGCGCTCGGTCCAGAAGGCCGTGTCCGACGCCACGGCGACGTCTCCCAGCAGGTCCACCGCCAGTCCCGAAATCCCGTCCCCCTCGCTGTGGACGACCCGCCAGGCCGTGCAGTCCGGCGCCGGGATGCCGATGGATCGCCGGACCGCCACCGCCCGCTCGATCCGCGCCCGGATGATGCCCGCCGGGTCCCCGGGCAGGCCGTCCTCCCCGGCCCACCGGACCAGCCGCACGCGGTAGAGCGAGGCCGGGTGGAACCAGCCCCACCCGATCGCCCGGTCCTCGGCGTCCACCACCTCCACGAGGTCCCCGGCTCCCGGGTCCCCCTCGACCGATTCCACCGCGCCGGAAAAGACCAGGGGATTCCCGTGCCAGAAGGGCCGCGCCCTCCCCTTCGCCAGCCGAACCTTCATCCACCCTCCCGGACCCTTCCCGGCCACCCGGGATCCGGGTCTTCCGAGCCGTCTTGTTGGCCCTTCGCCCGCGCCAATCCTACGATCAATTCCCGGGTTCGTCGTCCCCGGGGTGGACGGGAGGTCCTTCATGGTTCCCGGGAGGGGTTGCATCCCGGCGGCGCTGCTGGCCTGCCTTGCAGGCACGGCCTGCGCCTCGACCTCCGCCGTGTCATCCTCCTCCCCACGCTCCCCCTCGCCCCCCCCTCGCACCGCCGCCTCGCTGTCGGACCGCGTCTCGGCAGGTCGGAGCCCATCCGCTTCGGACCGCTGCCGGCAGTTCCTGCCCTTCATCGAGGAGGCTGCCCGGGAGTTCCGGATCGACCCCGCCCTGCTGGTCGGGCTGGTCCGCACCGAATCGAACTTCCGCCCCGATGCCCGGAGCCCCGTGGGAGCCCTGGGCCTCACCCAGGTGCTGCCCACCACCGCCCGGGCCAAGCAGTGCGGCGACCTCCTGGACCCGAAGGAGAACCTTCGCTGCGGCGCGAAGGTGCTTCGGGCCTTCCTGGAGTGGTACCGCGGGGACCTCTACCTCGGCCTGTCGGGCTACAACGCCGGCCACGGCCTCCCGAACCGGGCCGCCCGGGAGGGGACCCTGCCCGGGAACGTGGACTACGTGGAGTCGGTGCTCTGGGGAGCCGCCCGGTTCCAGCGGAAGGGTTGCGCCTTCTAGTGCCGTCCTCGGGGGATCGGGCGCCGCCGGGACGCGGGCGCGCGGCTCCTCACTCGGCGTACAGCAGCAGGAAGGCGGCGACCTTCCGCTTCATCGAGTCGCTGTCGGTGTAGCCGTCCACCGTGTAGGCGATGGACCCATGGCGCCGGACCGTGCCGTTCGGCTCGATCTCCCAGGCGATGGACCCCTGCTTCCGGAGGTACCGGCCGTCGATCTCCGCGACGATGCTCCCCCGCTGGCGGAGGTACCGGCCGTCGAACTCCAGCACGATGCTGCCCCGCTCCCGGACATAGCGCCCGTCGAACTCCGCGACGATGCTGCCCCGCTGGCGCAGGTAGTCGCCGTCCAGTTCCGCGACGATGCTGCCCTGCTTCCGGATGTAGGGTCCCGCCCAGGCGTCCAGGGCCGGGAGGCATGCCAGCACCACGAACGCAGCGATCCAGCGCTTCATGATTCCCCTCCCGACCTCGCGGGAAACCGGTCAGTAGACCCCGGTGATGGTGCCGCCGATGGCATTGAACTTGATCCCGATGGAGGCCGACTCGGGCTGCCCGTCCCCGTCGCCGTCGATGTCCGGTTCCACCAGGATCTCGATCAGGCTCAGGATGGTCCCCTTGTCCACGGGGATGTCCGGCGGCCACTGGCTGTCGGGGATTGCGGTGATGGCGTCGATGATCTGCTGCTTCGGCACCGCGCCGCCCAGGATGCCCGCCATCGCGGCGATCTTCCCGCCGGACAGGGTCACCGTGGCCTCGACCTTGGTGGCGTAGAGGTCCACGTGGAGGTTGATCCCGGCCACCAGGGGCAGGTCGAAGGGGAACCGGTACTGCCGGCCGCCCGCGGTCAGTCTGTTGCCGACCACCTTCGCGTTGTCCAGCGTCACCAGGGGATTGCAGTCCTTGTCGAAGATGTTGTGGTCCACGATGTACTTGCAGGACTGGGTCTTGAAGTCGCAGGTGGGGTTCGTGGGATCGAGTTTCCCGGCGTAGAACGCCAGCGTGTAGGCCCCGCCGTCGGTCCGGAAGTTCCGGTGCTCGAAGAGCAGCACGATCTGCCCCTCGTCCATCGCCTTCTTGATGCCGTCGTTGGCCACCGGCAGGCCCGCCACCGGGCCCAGAGAGTTGTCCACGCCGCAGCAGCAGTTGCTGGAGGGCGCGCAGGTGGTGGCGTTGTCGTCCAGGTTCAGTCCGTTTCCCGCCTGGCCGTTGTCGGCGATGGACATCGACACGAACTTGTTCACCACCGGGGAGAAGGTCGGCTGGCAGACGCAGGGCGAGGTGTCCGCCACGCAGACGCCCGCCTCGCAGTGGTCGTTGACGCTGCACTCCAGGCCGTCGTCGCAGGGAATCCCGTTCTGGGCCTCGTGGAAGCACTTGCCCTTGTCGCACCAGTCCCGGGTGCAGGGGTTCCCGTCGCTGCAATTCTTGGACACGCCGGCGCAGAAGCCGTCGCTGCACGTGTCGTTGACCGTGCAGGAGTTCCCGTCGTCGCACCGGGCAGTGTTCGGCTCGTTCAGGCAGCCGAGGCCGTCCTCGGTGCAGAGGTCGTTCGTGCAGGCATTGCCGTCGTCGCAGCGGCTCACGCCGCCCTCGCAGCAGGAGTTGGTGGCCAGGTCGTGCCAGCAGCCGGTGATGGCGTTGCATCCGTCCACGGTGCAGATGTTGCCGTCGTCGCAGGTGTCCGGAAGGCCGACGCAGGCGCCGTTGAGGCAGTAGTCCTCCAGCGTGCAGGCGTCCAGGTCGTCGCATGGAGTGTCCGAGAGGGGCGTGTGGACGCAGCCGCCCAGTTCGGGCCTGCACTCGTCCAGCGTGCAGGGATTGCCGTCGTCGCAGGAGGCCGACGGCAGAATCACGCACCGTCCCTGGCGGCAGGTCCCCACCTTGCAGGGGTCGTCCAGCACGCAGGCCGGGCCGGTCACCGCCTCGTGGGAGCACCCGGCCGGCTCGGAGCACCGGTCGGTGGTGCAGGGATTCAGGTCGTCGCAGTCGTTCGGCACGACGTTCTGGGGAATGCACGCCCCGTCCTGGCAGGCCCCGACCGCGGCCAGTTCGCAGGCGGCCAGCGCCCCGGAGGGGTCGCACTCGGTCCCGGTCCCGGCGGCGCTCCACTCGCCCGGTTTCGCCGGGTCGCAGACCTGGCAGGGGACGTCGGGATTCGCCTCGTCCTTCTGGCGACAGATGCCGTGGATCAGGCATGCGTCCTTCTTCACCGTGAACCGGCAGTTGCCCTTGCCGTCGCACTGGTCCTCGGTGCAGGGCCGGCCGTCGTCGCAGGCGTAGGCCGTTCCCCCCTCGCAGACCCCGGCCGCGGAGCACTTCTCCCCGTAGGTGCACGGATTCCCGTCGTCGCAGGGATCCCCGGCGATGCAGGTCCCTCCGGGGTCATGTCCCGGGTCCGCCGGCGGCGTCCCATCCCCGCCCGGATCCGCCGGCTGGCTGTCCGGAGCCGTGTCCGTGCCCCCCGGATCCCCGGCCGGGTCGGTGCCCGGATCCCCCGGCGTCACGTCGCGGGGCGAGTCCTCCGGGACATCCCCGGGTTCCGGGACGTCCGGGAGGTCCGTCGTGCCCGGATCCGTCCCCGTCAGGTCCGTGCCCGGAGTCGAGGACCCGCCGCAGGCCAGGGCCCAGCCCAGAATCGCCATCGCCACGAACGACTGCATCCATCGCCGCATCACGCACCTCCTCCTGCTGCCCGGGGCGATGCCCCGCGCGGGAATCTCACGGATGTCCCACGTTTCCCGAAACCACGTTGTAGGCATTCCGCCGCAGGACCTCCCGGATCTCGATGGCAATCTTCGTGTCCGGCGGCAGTCCCGGCATCAGGCCCGACAGGTCGAACTCGGGCAGCGGGAACGAGCCCAGGGTCTGGCCGGTCAACGAAGAGAGCAACTGGGGCAGCAGCACGTTCCGGATCAGGTTCCCCAGGACGTCCTCGGCCCCCACCAGGCCTCCCGAGAGGCTCGCGATCTCGACGTCCAGGAAGGTCGGCTGCTGCACCGCGATGGAAATCTCCTTGCCGGTCGGGGTGTCCACGGTGGTCAGGTTCGCCTCGGCCTCCAGCGTGGCGAACAGCCGCATCTGGACCGGGGATCCGAAGAGTTTCATGCCGACGTCCACCCCGAGGTCCCCGATCTGGAGCATCAGGCGGGCCTCTTCGTTGCAGGCCGACAGGATCGGCGGCAGCCACAGGTCCAGCGACACCTGGAGGTCCGTGATGCCGTAGGACGACAGGTCCACGCCGCCCAGCAGGTCCGGCGGCAGGGGCATCGTCAGGGACCCGGCCCAGTACAGGCCAAAGGGAATCTGGTTGAAGAAGTCGTCGTGGAGTCCCATTTCCAGCGCCGGCGGCTTCGGGTCGGGGGTCCCGGCCGGGAAGGACGGCCTCGGCTCCGGGACCCCGGTGAGGCAGGACGCCCGGCCGATCGACCCCAGGACCTGGTGCTGGACCCCGTGGGGCGCGACGACCGTGGCGGCCAGGCCCAGCAGCCCTCCCGCCGGCGTGAACTCGATGGAACTGAAGCGGCTGCGCAGTCCCAGCGTCACCGGGGTGCCGCCGGGGAAGAAGGCCGGGACCTCGAAATCGGTGTTGATGGCCAGCCCGGCCAGTGCGTCCTCGAGGGCCGGGATCAGGGAGTTGATCTGGTCCCGGAAGGCCGCCTCGATCTGGTCCGCGAAGGTCCCCTCGAAGAAGTTGATCAGCCAGTTCAGCAGGAAGCCCCAGACCCCGCTGAGGTCGATGTTGAGCCCCTGGATCTGGACGTCGGTCCCCTGGGCGGTCACCACCGGCTGTCCGGTCACGGGATCCAGGGAGATCAGGAGCGTGGTGTCGATCACGATGGCCGTGGCCGTCACCGTGCCGCTGAAGTCCGGGCACCCGAACCCGGATGTCGGGACGCTGACGTTGGCCCGGAAATTCGGGATCACGGCGTGCATCTTGAGCCCGCCGTTCATGGGCACCAGGTCCACCGAGGGTGGTCCGTACTGGATGTTGGTGACGTTGACCCGGTAGTCGCACCAGCCGAAGGTCCCGGTGGTCACGGGGTTCCGGATCATCGCGTTCAGGTCCATCGACTGGATGTAGAGGGTCAGGATCGTGGCGATGTCATCGACATCCGACGTGTCGTTGTCGTCCCAGACCTCGGGTCCCAGGAACAGCAGGATGCCGTCGGGGACCTGGGACTGGGCCGGGTTCGCCTGGTCCACCGGGTACCACTGGTGGCTCAGGTAGTAGGACTGGACCACGTGGTCCTTCAGGCCCATCAGGTCCTCAGCGTCGATCACCAGGGGATTCATGCCCTGGCGTGAGGGGATGTCCACCTGGAAGGACCGGTCCACGGGGTTCACGATCAGGGGGATGTCGTTGACCGTGAGGCGGGTCACGAACCACCCGTCCAATCCCGTGTCCACATGGCCCCGGACCGTGATCGTCCGCCCGTCGGGCCCGGCGGCGGTGGCGTCCAGCGTCGCACCCCGGGGCGGGAAATCCACCACGACCTGGGGACGGCACTCGGGCCGGTTGTCCACCGCGTGCTGGCAGCCGTTGACCGGGTGGCAGGTGTCCTTCGTGCACTGGAGGCCGTCGTCGCAGAGGTCCACGATGGGTGTTCCGACGCAACGCCCCTCGCCGTTGCAGGCGTCCCCGCCGGTGCAGACGTTGCCGTCGTCGCAGGGGGCGGTGTTCCAGGCATGGCCGCAGCCGCTGTCCTCCAGGCAGAAGTCGTCCGTGCAGGGATCGTCGTCGTCGCAGTCCAGCGATGCGGCCCCCGACTGGCAGGCCCCCAGGCCGCAGGTGTCGCCCACGGTGCAGGCGTTGCCGTCGTCGCAGGGATCGGCATTGGGCACGAAAGCGCAACCGACGCCGGCCACGCAGGAGTCGTCGGTGCAGAGGTTGCCGTCGTCGCACTCCAGGGCCTCGGGCCCCGCGGTGCAGGCCCCCGCCCGGCAGCGATCCCCCAGCGTGCAGGGGTCCCGGTCGTCGCAGGGGGCGGCGTTGGGCACGAAGACGCATCCCCGGGAGGGCACGCACCCGTCGTCGGTGCAGGGATTGTCGTCGTCGCAGGACAGGTTCTGGTCGCCCGGAGCGCAGACCCCCTGATGGCATTGGTCGCCCACCGTGCAGAGGTTGCCGTCGTCGCACGGATCGTCGTTCGGGTCGAACAGGCACCCGAAGTCCGGGTCGCAACGGTCATCGGTGCAGGGATTGTCGTCCCGGCAGGTGATCGGTCCTCCCACGCAGGCGTCCTCGACGCACCGGTCCCCCTCGGTGCACAGAGAACCGTCGTCGCAGGGAGCCCCGTCGGCGGGATCGTTGCGGCAGGCGCCGTTCCGGCAGGAATCGACCGTGCAGGGATTCCCGTCGTCGCAGTCCCGGGTCGTCCCCGGCAGGCAGAACCCGGCGGAGCACCGGTCGCCCGCGGTGCAGCCGTCCCCGTCGTCGCAGGTCCGGGCGTCGTCGGGCAGCAGGCGATCCTGGGCCAGGGCCGAAATGCAGGACTGGCACGGGATCTCCTCGAGTCCCTTCCCCTCCTCGACGCACCGGTCCCCGACCAGGCACCAGCCGGCCTTCACCTGGTGCGTGCAGGCGTCGGCCCCGGTGCAGGCGTCCTCGGTGCACTCGATCCCGTCATCGCAGTCCTCGGCCAGCGTCCCCCGGCAGACTCCCTCCCCATCGCAGGTATCGCCGTAGGTGCACGGGTCCCCGTCGTCGCAGGGCGTGTCCGGGCGGCAGAGGGGAACGAACACCTCCCCGTCGCCTGCGATTCCGTCCTCGCCGGGGTCGCCCTCCCCGGGGTCCCCCGGGCGGTCGGTCCCGGGCTGATCCGTTCCTCCGAGGTCCGGGCGCCCTCCCTCGTCCTCCACGATGCCCGGGTCCGCCGGGAGGTCCACCCCCGGCTGCCCGTCGCTGCCCGGAACGTCGGGCAGGGAAATTCCGCCCCCGCCGCAACCCCAGGACCACCCCGCGGCACAGACCACCAGGACCCCGATCCAGCGCCTCATGTCGTCCCTCCCTGAAACGGCAGGTCCTCAGCGGACGTTGCCGGACACCACCGTGTTCCCGTCAATCCTCAACAGTTCCCGGATGTCAATGGCGATCTTGCTCCCGGCGGGCATCTCCGGCGCCAGGGCATGGAGGTCGATCTCCGGGATCGGGAAGGACACCAGCGTGCTCCCCGACAGGGCCCGGAGCAGCATCGGGATGGCGGTGTTCCGGATCAGGTTGCCCAGGCTGTCCTCGGCCCCCACCAGGCCCCCGGCGATCGAGGCGATCTCGATGTCGATGAAGACCGGCTCCCGGATGCCGAAGCCCAGTTCGTTCTGTCCGGTCTGGGGATTGCGGGTCACGGTCAGCACGGTCTCGCTGTTCAGCGACGCGAACATCCGCATCGTGACGGGCTGGCCGAACAGTTTCATCGTCCCGTCGATCTGGATGTCCCCGGCCTGGAACATCAGTTTCCCCTGGGGATTGCAGGCCGACAGGATCGGCGGCAGCCGGAAGTCCAGGTTCAGCACCAGTTCGCTGATGCCGTAACTGCCCAGGTCGAAGGCCCCGCCTCCCAGGGCCGCGGCTTCGATGGGAAGCCGCAGGCCGCCTCCCCAGTAGAGGGCGTAGGGCACCAGGTTGAAGAAATCGTCGTGGAGGCCGATTTCCAGGGCGCCGCGCTTGGGGAAGTTCAGGGGCCCCTCGGCGGGTCCCAGGCACGACGCCCGGCCGATGGACCCCAGGGGCGTCCAGGGGATGCCCTTGGGCGTGACGACGGTGGACGCCATCCCGATCACGCCCCCGGCGGGGGTGAACTCCAGCGTCGAGGGCTTCGCCAGGATCCGCAGCGTCAGGGGCTTCGCCCCCGGAAGGAAGGCGGGGATCTCGAAGTTCTGGTCCAGGGCCAGGTTCTTCACGGCGTCGGCGACCATCCTGCTGATGTCGTTGGCCATCGTCTTCTCGAACTCGTCCTCGATCATCCGGGCGAAGTCGTCCTCGAAGAAATCGATGATCCAGTTGAACAGGAAGCCCCAGATGCCGTCGATGCTGACGTCGAGCCCGTTCACGGTGACCTTGGGGTTGGCGATGGACCCCTGGGGATTGCCGTCGGCCCCCATCGACAGCATCACGGTGGCCTGGATCACGATGGACGAGGCCGAGGCCCGCCCGCTGAAATCCGGGCAGAGGAAGCCGCTGACGGGAATGTCGATGTCCACCCGGAACGAGGGGATCGTGGCCTTGAAGAACAGCCCTCCCCAGGTGGGCACCAGGTCCACCGAGATGGGCCCGTACCGGACGTTCCGGATGTTGACCCGGTACTTGCACCACCCGAAGGACCCGGACGTGACGGGGTTCTGGATCAGGTTGGCGATGTTCAGGTTCTGGACCAGCAGGGTCAGCACCGTGGCGATGTCGTTGGGGGTCCGGGTGTCGTTGTCGTCCCACACGGTGGGTCCCAGGAACATCTTGAGGCCGTCGGGAACCCGGGAGGCGTCGGGATTCGCGGCGTCCACGGGGTAGTACTTCGGGGAGTAGTAGATCGACTGGACCAGGTGGTCCGCGAAGCAGACCGTCCCGGTCATCTGGCAGGACACGTCCTCGGCGTTGGCGACGATGGGATTGAATCCCTGGTTCAGGGTCATGGGATACCCGTTCAGGGACCCGTCGTCGTTCCGGGTGCAGACCCCGGACCCGTCGTCCATCGTCCGGGGACAGACGAAGTGCTGATCCAGGGGGCTGACGAGGCACTGGCGCCCGTTCAGGGTCACCCAGGGCACCAGCAGGCCACCCATCGGGTACTCGATGTGCCCCCGCACGCAGATCTTCCGTTCCCCGCTGGCATTCAGGGCACCGTAGGTGTTCATCGTGACCCCCCGGGCCGGCCAGTCGATGACGATCTGGGGCCGGCACTCGGGCATGGCCTTGTGGGCGCAGCCTCCCCCGGGGGTGCAGAAGTCGGCGGTGCAGTCGTTCCCGTCGTCGCAGACGCCCGGCAGCAACTGCCCGACGCAGGACCCGGCGGTGCACCGGTCCAGCATCGTGCAGACGTTGTTGTCGTCGCAGGGCAGGTTGTTCGGCCTGGGCACGCAGCCGATGAAATCCTCGCAGGTGTCGTCGGTGCAGACGTTGCCGTCATCGCAGTTCAGCAGGGTCGGGCCGGGACGGCACTCCCCTCCCAGGCAGCGGTCGTCCAGGTGGCAGGGGTCGCCGTCGTCGCAGGGATCCTGGTTGGGTTCGAAGACGCAGCCGACCCCGGGCTGGCAGCGGTCGTCGGTGCAGAGGTTGCCGTCGTCGCACTCCAGGCCCACGGGGCCGGGGCGGCAGGTGCCACCCTGGCACCGATCCCCGACGGTGCAGGGGTCCCGGTCGTCGCAGGGAAGAACGTTGGGAATGTGGACGCACCCGCCGGCATGGTCCGGAACGCAGGAGTCGTCCGTGCAGGGGTTCCCGTCGTCGCAGTTCGGCCGTCCCTGGCCGGGCCGGCAGGTCCCCTGGACGCAGGCGTCGCCGATCGTGCAGATGTTGCCGTCGTCGCAGGCCGCCGTGTTGAAGGCATAGACGCAGCCGAACAGCGGGTCGCACCGGTCGTCCGTGCAGGGGTTCCCGTCGAAGCATCCCAGGGGATCGCCGAGGCACTCGCCGTCCTGGCAGCGGTCGTTCTCGGTGCAGAGGCTCCCGTCGTCGCATGGCCCTTCGCGATTCTCGAACCGGCAGGTCCCCTGGTCGCAGGTGCCGGTGATGCAGGGATTGCCGCTGTCGCACCGCATGGGGGATCCAAGACAGACCCCGGCCCGGCAACGGTCCTGGACCGTGCAGGGATTGCCGTCGTCGCAGGGGAGCGAGTCGTCGGGGATCAGGGCGTCTGTCCGGATGGCGGTGACGCAGGAGTGGCACGGCAGGACCGGGTCCGACTCCCCTTCCCGGTAACAGGTCCCCTCAACCAGGCACCAGCCGGGTTTCAGGTCGTGGCGGCAGTCCTCGGCCGAAAGGCACCGGTCCTCGGTGCATTCCAGGTCGTCCTCGCATCCCTCGACGGGGGTTCCGATGCAGGACAGATCGTCCTGACAGAGGTCGTCCACCGTGCAGGGGTCCCGGTCGTCGCAGCGTTCCCCTGGGGTGCACCTTCCCGCCGGAGGAGGTCCGTCGGATCCCGGATCCTGCGGGGTGGCGTCGGAGGGAGGGTTCTCGCCGCCCTGGCCGTCCCGGAGGCCTTCCGTTCCCGGGACATCTTCGCCCGGTGCCTCCCCGTCCTGGCGCCCGGAGTCCTCGTTCGACGCCTCGTCGCCTGGAAGGCGGTCGCCCTGGAGGTCCAGGGCCAGGCCGTCCCCCAGGGGCAGGTCCTGGAGGCCCGTGTCGAGGTTTCCGACGGACCCGCCTCCGCAGCCCGCGATCAAGGCTGCCAGGCACGCGGCCTGAACCAGGGCTCCCGTTCCGAGGCGAGGCAGGATCCGCATGGGGACTCCGGGTCATGAAGCCGCGGACATTCTAAAGAAAGACAGGGACCCTCACAAGCATTCCGGAGTCCCGGGAGCCTGCCGGACGACGGGCCTCGCTGCAGCGGACTCCCACCGGGTGACGCGGCCCCTTCCCGGGGCGGAACGTCCCGGCGCCGATCCCCTGCGGTTGCCCAACTCCGATCGGTCCGACTAGCATTGACCCATGATGACCCCCCTCCCACGTGTCGTCGCGGTCTGGATCGTCGGAATCCTGTCTGTCCTGGCGGCGCGGGAACCGCTGGCAGGCATGGTGATCCGGGAGGCGGACCTCCAGCCCGTCTTCCGGAACCCCCAGGCGATCCAGGCGGCCCAGGCCGCGGCGTCGGGAGACTGGGCCACCGCCCGGTCGATCCTGCTGGACCTGTCAGCCCGGGGTCCCCTTCCCGAGGCTCCGGAACGCCTGCGGTTCCTCCTGGGAGCCGCCTGCCTGCAGGTCCAGGACCACCTCTGCGCCGCGTCCGTCCTCGAAGACCTGGAGCGGGAGGTCCCTCTGGTCGCGGACCGGGTGGCCTGGATGAGGGCCCAGGCCCTGTTCCTGCTGGACCGGGCCGCCGAGGCGGCGGACCTCCTGGCCCGGTTCCCCGGGGACTCCACGAAGGCGAAGGAGGCCGCGGACCTGCGTCTGGAGGCCCTCTGGAAGGCGGGCCGGAAAGGCGAGGCCGAGGACCTGCTGAGGCAGCGGGCCACCCAGGACGCGTCGGCGGCGGCCCGCCTGTCGGAGATCCTGCGGGATCGGGGGGACCGGGCAGGCGCCCTGGAGGTCCTGCAGAAGGCCTGGAGCCGCCTTTCCTTCCCGGGCCGGAAGACCCTGGAGGAGGCCTGGAAGGCCCTGGGGGCCGAGGCGCCCCCGACGCCCCCGCCCTCGGCCCTGGACCGGGCCCAGGCGCTGCTGGACGCCCAGCGGAGCCAGGAGGCCGTGGAGGCCGTCCGGCCCCTGGTCCAGGACCCGGGAACCCGGTGCGAGGCCCTGCGCATCCGGGCCCTGGCCCTGGGGAAACTGCGGAGGCATCCCGAGGCATGGCAGGACTGGAAGACGCTGATCGAGCAGTGTGCCGGGCGCTTCGATCTGCCCCGGACGCTCTTCCAGGCGGCCCGCAGCGCCTGGCGTGCGGGCCAGGGGTCCGAGGGGGACCGGCTGGTGGAACGACTGGCCCGGGAGGCTCCCGATTCCAGCCTCAACGACGACCTGGCGGTCGCCCGGGCCCGGCAGGCCCTGTCGGCGGGACGGCCCGGGGAGGCCCGGCGCCTGCTGCGGGAATCCCTCTCCCGGTGGCCGGCGGGGGACATGGCCCTGGAATCCCGGTGGCTCCTGGCCTGGTCCCTCTGGGTGGCCGGGGAGTTCCCGGAAATGGCCCGCGCGTGCCAGGAAGCCGAGGCGGAGGCCGCCGGCGACCCCGAGATGGCCGCCCGGTTCGGGTACTGGAAGGCCCGGGCCCTCCAGAAGGCCCGGCATGCCCGGGAGGCCATGGAGGCCTACCGGGAGACCGCCGAGCGGTATCCCCTGACCTTCTACTCCTTCCTGGCCCTGTCGCGCCTGGCCGACGCCCGGAAGGCCACCCCCGACGCCGTGCTGGCGGCCGTTCCCGCCGGGAAGGCACGCCCGGGCCCCTTTCTGACCCTCCAGGAGGACCCCGTCCCCGGGGCCCTGCAGAAGGCCCTCTGGCTGATCCAGGCGGGGCTGGCCCCCTGGGGCCTCGAGGAGGCCCTGGCAGCGGCGGACCGGTCCCGGGACGCCGCCTGGGTCGCCGCCTGGATTCTCGAACGCCAGGAACAGTGGACCCAGGGCCACCGCCTGGCGGACCGGAACCTGTCGGCGTCCCCCTTCTGGCCGGACAAGGCGACGGCCCGGTACGTGCAACTGGCCTTTCCCCGGCCCTTCCGCCCGCTGGTGGAGGCGGCGGCCCGGGAATCCCGGATCGACCCCCTGCTGATCTGGGCGGTGATGCGGACCGAAAGCGCCTTCTCCCCCCGGGCCGAGTCCTGGGCCAACGCCCTCGGGCTGATGCAGTTGATCCTCCCGACGGCCCGGTCGATGGGAAAGAAACTGGGGCTTCCGGCCGGTCGGGAGGACGTCCTGCGCCCCGAGGTGAACATCCGCCTGGGAGCGGCCTACCTGGCCCAGTTGCTCCAGTCCCTGAAGGAGCCGCTCCTGGCCATCCCCGGCTACAATGCCGGCGGTGGGGCGATCCGCCAGAAGATCCGGGAAATCCCCCACGCCCAGGCCGACGAGTTCGTCGAGTCCATCGGGGCCAACGAGACGAGGGAGTATGCCCGGAAGGTCTTCCGGAACTGGGCGATCTACCGGCTGGTGTACGGCGAGGGCCGGGAGCGGGTGCCCCGGGTCCGGTTCCCGCTGCCGGCCCCGTAGCGATCCGCCCACCGGGATTGCGGGATCGCTCCATTCCCGGGGCGGTTCCAGGCCGGGAGACGTCAGGGCACCAGCATCTCGCCGGCGTTGATGACCTGGTAGCCGTTCTCGGACCCGTCGGCCCCGGGGCCCGCATTCAGGTCGCAGTAGAGCCAGGTGGCGCCCCGGTCCCCGGAGAACCGGTAGGCGTAGTCGTGGTTCCCCGCCGCCGGGACGGTCAGGCTGGCCATCCACTCGTCGTTGTTCGCCTCGCCCCAGACCGTGCCGTCGTAGCCGTCGTTCCAGGTGGCGTTGATCCAGATCCACTGGGCCCCGGTCGGGTCGGACCCGTCGGGACCGTACCCCACCTGGGCCCGGAGGGTCGGGTAGTGCTCGGTCCGGGGCGTCCGGTTGGTCAGGCCCGCGGTGTAGAAGCGCCCGTACACGGTCACCACCGTCCCCTGGGCCTCGCGGATGCTGGCCGGGTACTGGAGCCGGCACCACTGGATGGGGACGATGCAGGCGGGGTAGGTTTCGCAGTCCGGGTCCCAGCAGTCCGTCAGGCCGTCCAGGTCGTCGTCGCCCGAGTTGTTGCAGCAGGTCTCGTTCTTCGGCCGGCAGGCCCCGGCGGCGTCGCAGGTGTCGTCGGAGGTGCAAGGGTTGCCGTCGTCGCAGGCACGGCCGGGAACGGGGTCGTACCGGCACTGCCCGGTCGCCGGGATGCAGACGTCGTCCGTGCAGACCTGGCCGTCGTTGCAGACGACGGAAGTCCCCGGGAGGCAGCCCCGCACCGGGTCGCAGGTTTCGATGCCGTCGCAGAAGTCGTGGTTGTCGCAGGCCAGCGGCGTCCCGGGCACGCAGAGGTCCAGCGTCTCGTTGCAGACCTCCTGCCCGTTGCAGACGTTGTCGTCCACGCACCGGTCATGGCCCGCCCGAGGCGGCAGGCACCCGCCCAGGGGGTCGCAGACCTCCTCGCCGTTGCAGAACAGGTCGTCCTGGCAGTCCAGCGTCACGCCCGGCAGGCAGCCCAGCAGCGGATCGCAGGTCTCGATCCCGTTGCAGACGTCCTGATCGTCGCAGACGGGGGGAATGCCTGCCAGGCACCCCTCCAGAGGGTCGCAGGTCTCGGCCCCGTTGCAGAAATCCCCGTCATCGCAGGACAGGGGCGTCCCCGCCACGCAGCCGATGCCCTCCACGCACGTCTCCAGGCCGTCGCAGGCGTCGTGGTTGTCGCAGGGCGGAGGCGCCCCGGGCACGCAGCCCGCCGCCGGGTCGCAGGTCTCCGCCCCGTTGCAGAACAGGCCGTCGTCGCAGGTCAGGGGCGTCCCCGCCACGCAGCCGATCCCTTCCACGCACGCTTCCAGCCCGTTGCAGGCGTTGTGATCGTCGCAGGGCAGCGGGGTGCCCGGCACGCAGCCCACCGCCGGGTCGCAGGTCTCCACCCCGTTGCACGAAAGCCCGTCGTCGCAGACCGGCGGGGTCGCCGGGCGGCACCCCAGCACCGGGTCGCAGGTCTCCACCCCGTTGCAGGCGTTCCCGTCGCTGCACTGGAGGGGGCTTCCGGGCACGCAGACCTGCAGGGTCTCGAAGCAGATCTCCTGCCCGTTGCAGACGTCGCCGTCGTCGCAGGGCGGGCGGTCCACCACGCATCCCCTGGCCGGGTCGCAGTGGCCTGCCCCGTTGCACCAGCCGGGCTGATCGCACACCGGGGGCGTCCCGGGCAGGCAGGCTCCCGTCTGGGGGACGCAGGTCTCGACCCCGTTGCAGGCATCCCCGTCGTCGCACGGGACGGGGGTTCCCGGGACGCAGCCCACGGCGGGGTCGCAGGTCTCGACCCCGTTGCAGGCGTCGTGGTCGTCGCAGGTCAGGGGCGTCCCCGCATGACATTCCCCGGTCGCGGGGTTGCAGGTCTCCACCCCGTTGCAGGCGTTCCCGTCGTCGCAGGTCACGGGAACCCCAGGCAGGCAGCCCGTCGCCGGGTCGCAGGTCTCGGCCCCGTTGCAGGCGTCGCCGTCGTCGCATGTCGGTGGCGTCCCGGGCAAGCAGCCCCTCGCCGGGTCGCAGGTCTCGACCCCGTTGCAGGCGTCGCCGTCGTCGCAGGCCAGGGGCGTCCCGAACACGCAGCCCGTCGCCGGGTCGCAGGTCTCGACCCCGTTGCAGGCGTTCCCGTCGTCGCAGGTCGGCGGCGTCCCGGGCAGGCACAGTCCCGTGCCCGGGTCGCAGGCCTCGATCCCGTTGCAGGCATCTCCGTCGTTGCAGTCCACGACCAGGTGGCGGATCTCTCCGGTGGTGGGGATGCAGAGGTCCACGGTGCAGGGATCGTGGTCGTCCACGGGAACGGGGAAGGACCGGCACTCCCCGGACCCGGCGTCGCAGCGCTCGACCGTGCAGAGGTTGGCGTCCTGGGCACAGGTGTCCCGGTGCGTCACCTCGCCGGTCGCCGAGTCGCAGAGGTCCTCGGTGCACGCCAGTCCGTCGGAGATGTCCCGGGCCACGGAAAAGCACCTGCCGTCCGCGGGATCGCACTGGTCGTCGGTGCAGAGGTCCTGGTCGTCGCAGGTGACGGGAACCCCGGGCCGGCAGCCCAGGAGGCCATCGCAGGTCTCGACGCCGTTGCAGGCGTTCCCGTCGTCGCAGCGCAGGAGCACGCCGGGCCGGCAGGCCCCGTCGGCCGAGGCGTCGCACCATTCCAAGCCGTTGCAGAGGTCCCCGTCGTCGCAGAGGACCGGGTTCCCCGGAACGCATCCTCCCGCCTCGGGGTCGCAGGTCTCGAGCCCGTTGCATGGATCCCCGTCGGTGCAGGACCGCCACCGGAGCGGCTGGCAGGACCCGTCCCGGCACCGGCTTTCCAGCACGCAGGGGTTCGCCAGGACGCACGAATCCGTGTTGGCCTCGTGGACGACCCCGACGGCCGGATCACACCGGTCGTCGGTGCAGAGATTGTCGTCGTCCAGGGGCAGCGGGGTCCCGACGCAGGTCCCCTGGTCGCACCGGTCGTCCACGGTGCAGGCGCTCCCGTCGTTGCATCCGGTCCCGGTCAGCGGGTCGTGAATGCAATCCCCGGCCTCGCAGCGGTCCGCCGTGCACGAGTTGCCGTCGTTGCAGTCCGGGGTCCCGCCGGGAACGCAGCGTCCCTCGACGCACCGGTCCCCCGCCGTGCAGGGGTCCCCGTCCTCGCAGCCTCCCTCCCGGGCCCGGTACACGCACCCCTGCCCCGGGACGCAGGCGTCGTCCGTGCAGGCCTCGTGGTCGTCGCAGACCACCGTGGCCTCCCCCTGGCAGAGGCCCTCCCGGCAGACGTCGTTCCGGGTGCACGGGTCCAGGTCGTCGCAGGACTCCCCCTCGGCGGTCGGAACCGCCACGCACTGCCCCGTGGCCGGATCGCAGGCCTTTCCCAGGCATGGGTCCGGCAGGTCGTCGGGGCAGGACACCACGGTCTCGGGGTCCACCTCGCAGGCCCAGGGGGTCTTCGACCGGTCGCAGAACAGCGTCCCGTTGCAGAGGTCCCCGTCCTCGCGGACGGCGCAGTCCACGTCCTCGGCGCACTGGCAGACGTTGGTCCCGGACACGCAGTCCCCGGAACGGCACGCGTCCCCGGTCGTGCAGGGATTCCCGTCCTCGCAGGCCGCCTCCTCGGCGGCGTCCTGCCGGACGCACTGGCAGGTGCCCGGGTCGCAGACGGCCACCTCGCAGAGGCCCAGGTCCGGGAACGCGTCCTGGCAGTCCCGGTTCTCGCGACACTGACACGCATCGGCCACCTCGCCGGGTCCCGGGTCGGCCGCCGGGACCTCGGAAGGCGAATCGCGCCCCGGGTCCCCCGGTCCCGGATCGTCCCCTCCGCCGGGGTCCACCGCCAGGTCCGGGAGGTCCGGGGAGGCATCGGACCCCGCGTCCCCGGGGGATACCGATCCCCCGGAGCAGGCCCAGGCGAAGAGAACCACGGCGGTCGCCGCCATCCGCCATCCGGTCGTCCTCATGGTCACCTCGCGCGAAAGAATCCCTTGCGACGCCCCTGTTCCTGTCACGACGTGCTTCCGGAGGGCATTCTACGCAGGGAGGGGGGCCTCTTCAAACGGGGACGGGGCCGTCGTCCCGGAAAAGGCCCGGAGGAAGGCCCGGACCACGGCGGGGTCGAACTGCCGGCCGGCTCCCCGCTCGATCTCCCGGCACGCCTCCTGGTGCGAGAGGGCGGCCCGGTAGGGCCGGTCCGAGGTCATCGCGTCGTAGGCGTCGGCCACGGCGATCACGCGGGCCACCAGGGGGATGCGCTCCCCGGCCTGGCCGTCGGGGTACCCCGTCCCGTCCCAGTGCTCGTGGTGGTGCAGCACCGCCTCCAGGGCCTCCCGCAGGAAGCCCACCGGGTGCAGGATGCTGTCGCCGATCACCGGGTGGCGCTCGATGGCCGCCCGCTCCTCCGTGTCCAGGTGCCCCTTCTTCAGCAGCACGCTGTCCCGGACGCCGATCTTGCCGATGTCGTGCAGCAGGGCCGCCTGCTCCAGGCACTCCCGGTCCGTCGGGGACATCTCGAGGCTGTCGGCGATGCGCAGGGCGTAGTTCCGGACCCGCTCCGAGTGCCCCCGGGTGTACGAGTCCCGCATCTCGAGGGCCTGGGCCAGGGCCCGGATCGTCTGGTAGAAGTTCCGCCGGTTCGCCTCGTTGAGCCGGGCGTTCTCCAGGGCCGCGGCGATCTGGTGCGCGAAGGTGGCGAAGAGTTCCAGGCTCGTGTCGTTGAAGGCGTGGGGCTTCGGGCTCTCGGCGGCCAGCACGCCCACCGCGCCGTAGGGTCCCATCAGCGGGGCGACCATCTCGCACCGGGCGTCGGGGCGCCCCGGCAGGTGATCCGGCACGCCGGAGACGTCGGGGATCAGCAGGGGCTGTCCCTGCTCCAGGCACCGCCACGATACCCCCTTTCCCCGGGGAATCCGCTGGCCGTTCCGGACGCCGCCCTCGAAGCCGTAGTGGGCCCGGACCACCAGGTCCTCCCCGTCCCGGAGCAGCAATGCGCAGGACCGGAAGAAGAGCGACTGCCGGGCCAGGTCCAGGGCGCCCGACACCAGCCCGTCCAGGTCCGTGAAGGTGGCGATCCGCAGGCCGATCTCGTTCAGGGCCGTCAGGTCCTTCGCCCACCGGGCCAGGCGCTCCTGCTCCCGGAAGGCCGTTTCCACCAGCCGGACGTTCCGGATGGCCACCGAAAGGTTCGCTCCGAAGAGGCCGAGGGCCTCCTCCAGGTCCCGGATCGCCCCCTCGGGCTCCTTCCGACGCCCGACCAGCAGCCCGACCCAGTCCGCGTCCACGGGCAGGGGCACCGCGCACCACCACTGCCCGTCCAGGCAGGCCGCCCGGGCCTTGGAAGCCTCCCGGAGGCCCGGCATCCACCGAGCGACGGCCTCCCGGGACAGGTACAGGGCCTCGGCCGGGTGGAAGCCCCGGGAGCACGCCAGCGTCCCCTCGCCGGCCAGGTCCCGGACCGGTTCCTCCCGGACCTCCCAGGCGATCACCGCGCCGGCCTCGAAGTGGAAGATCCGCTCGGCCCACCAGAGGCCTCGTTCCAGGACCTCCCGGAACGAGTGCCCCTGCTGGACCTCGACCCCGGCATTCGCAAGCCACCGGAACCAGCTCATGGCGCAGGCACCCCCGTGGACCTCGTCCCAGGCTAGCACCCGGCGGGAACCGTTGCCAAACCCGTGCAATGCCCGGGGAAGGGCGTTGCCAAGAACAGCCCTTGATGGCACCCTTGGGTCCGGAGTCGGTCGCCGGAGGAGGGACCTCGGATGAGTGATCACCCGTCGCTGTATGCCCTGCTGCTGGCCGGTGGCAAGGGGACCCGGTTCTGGCCCCTGTCCCGGGAGGACCACCCCAAGCAGTTGCTGAAACTCTTTTCGGAAAAGACCCTGGTCGAGGAGACCTACGACCGGATCCACCCGCTGGTCCCCAGCGAGCGGGTCTTCGTGGCGACCTCCCTGGGACTGGCCCCGAGGCTGATGAGCCTGTTCCCGAACATCCAGCGGGAGAACTTCATCGTCGAGCCGCTGCCCCGGAGCACGGCCCCCTGCATCGCCGTGGCGGCCCGGATGATCCGCCGGCGGGACCCCCAGGCGGTGATCGCCGTGCTGCCCTCGGACCACTTCGTCGCCGACGTCCACACCTTCCAGGAGGTGATCGAGGCGGCGGCGCTCCGGGCGTCCCGGGGGTCCATCGTCACGCTGGGCATCACCCCGACCCACCCGGAGACCGGGTACGGCTACATCCGCTTCGGGGAGTTCGAGGACGACATCGAGGTGGCCGAGACCCACTTCCGGCCCCGGGTGATCCAGGCCTTCGTCGAGAAGCCGGACCACGCCACCGCCGTGGGCTACCTGAAGGCGGGGCGCTACCTGTGGAACAGCGGCATCTTCGTGTTCCGGGCCGACACGATGGACGAGGCGATCCGGCGGCACCTCCCGGGACTGGCGGAGGCGGTGGACTCCCTGTTCCAGATGGGGGCCGTGGACCCGGACAGCGACGAAGCGCTCCGGGTCTGGAGCGCGATGCCCGCCATCAGCATCGACTACGGGGTGATGGAGAAGGCCGAGGGGCTGGTGGTGATCCCCGCGTCCTTCGGGTGGTCCGACGTGGGGACCTGGCGGGCCCTCACCTCCTTCCCGACCGACAGCAACGAGAACTTCGTCTACGGCCGGGTGCTGGCCGTCGATTCCCGGCGCAACGTCCTCTACTCGTCGTCGGGGCTCCTGGCGACCCTGGGGCTCGAGAACATGGTGGTGGTGGTGACCCGGGGGGCCGTGCTGGTCTGCCCGGCGGACCGGACGCAGGACGTCCGGATGCTGGTCGAGGAACTCCGCAACCGCAACCAGACCGAGTACCTCTGACCTTCGAGGAGACGTCGATGAAAGTGGCGCTGGTGGGCCTGCCCCAGAGCGGCAAGACCTCGCTGTTCCAGGCCCTGACCGGGTCCTCGGGGCATTCCTCCCGGGGATCGTTGAACCTGGGCACCGTGAAGGTGCCGGACCCCCGGGTGGACCGGCTGGCGGAGATCTACCGGCCGAAGCGCCGGGTCTATGCCACGGTGGAGGTCGTCGAGGCCAACACCCCGGCGGCCACCGGGGAGCGGCGCCCGGGCCAGTCGGCCCTGGACGCGGCGTTCCTGAACCTGGTGAAGCCGATGGACGCCTTCCTGCTGGTGCTGCGGGCCTTCGACGAGGAGGGGCTCTGCGACCCCCGGGCGGACCTCCGGGTCCTGCTGGACGAAATGGCCTTCGCGGACCTGCTGGTGCTGGAGTCCCGGCTGGAGCGGGACGAGGCGGATCGCAAGAAGGGCAAGCCCGGCATGGCGGCCGAGGAGCGGGAGGCCCTGCTGGCCTGCCAGCGGCTGCTGAACGACGGGCGGCGCATCGTCGAGGACGAGTCCCTTGCCCGGAACCCCTGGCTGCGGGCCTACGCGTTCCTGACGGCCCGGCCGGCCATCGCGGTGCTGAACGTCCGGGACGAGGACGCCGCGGCCGGGGCCTCGGTGCGGGAGCGGTTCGGCCTGCAGGACCCCGGGCTTCCCTGCTTCCCGTGCAGCGCCCGCCTGGAGGCCGAGGTGGCCGAACTTCCCGAAGAGGATCGCCCGGCGTTCCTGCAGGAACTGGGCATCTCCGAGCCCGCGGTGAACGTCGTGCTGCGGGAGGTGTACCAGGCCCTGGGGCTCGTGTCCTTCCTGACGGCGGGCGAGGACGAGTGCCGGGCCTGGCCCATCCGCCGGGGGACCCTGGCGCCCCAGGCCGCGGGGGTGGTCCACAGCGACATCGAGAAGGGCTTCATCCGGGCCGAGGTGATTTCCTACGACGACTTCATCGCCCTGGGAAGCGAGGCGGCGGCCCGGAAGGCCGGCCGCTACCGCCTGGAAGGTCGCGACTACGCGGTCCAGGACGGCGACATCGTCCACTTCCGGTTCCACGTGTGAAGCCTTCCGGCCAAACCCTGCACCGCAGGCCGACCTTCCGGCGGCGGCCGCCTCCGTCTGCCGGGGGTTCCCCGCAGCGGTCGCCGGGAACGCCCTACCGTCCGGCGGAAATCTGGGGCAGAATCCCGCCCATGATCGAGGCACCGGCCAGTCCTGAAGTCCGCGCCGTCCATCGCATCATGGCATGCACCGCAAGGGAGTCCTGTCGCACATTCATGCTAGACACGGCAGGCAGGGTCGGCGGTTCGACCAGCCGACCATGCAACGGTTCCCGGAGGTATTGATGGCCCGTCTCGAAGACCTCCAGACCGGCGCCCGCGTCCGGGGCCTGACCCCAGAAGGCATCACCACGGTCAAGGCCGTCCAGTGGTACGGGGACCACGGGGTCGAGGTCATCTTCGAGGCCGGGGGCCATCTCCGGAACCGCCTCGTGTACCGCACGGACGAGCCCACCCTGGAACTCGTGGCCGGGGGCCGCCCGTGGTCCTTCGACGGGGACGGCGAACTGCTCCGGCTGGTTTCCGAGGCCCTTCGCATCCGACTGGCGTGGTTGTTCGACCCGTACCTCGCCGTAACCACCTCGGTCATCGAGCCCCTGCCGCACCAGATCAGCGCCGTGTACGAGGAGATGCTTCCCCGCCAGCCCATGCGCTTCCTTCTGGCCGATGACCCCGGCGCGGGCAAGACCATCATGGCGGGCCTGCTCATCAAGGAGTTGATCGTCCGGGGCGAGTTGGAGCGCTGCCTCATCGTGTCGCCGGGCAGTATCACCGAGCAGTGGCAGGACGAGTTGGCCGAGAAGTTCGGCCTGGAGTTCGACCTTCTGACCAGCGACATGATCCAGGCCAGTCGAACGGGCAACCCCTTCGAGCAGAAGAACCTGCTCATCGCCCGGCTCGACCACCTCTCCCGCAACGAGGACGTCCAGCAACTCGTCCGGTCGGCCCCCGAGTGGGACTTGATCATCTGCGACGAGGCCCACCGGATGTCGGGCCACTACCTGGGCGGCGACCTGAAGCTGACCAGGCGCTACCGGCTGGGTCAGTTGCTGGGTACCCGCTGCCGGAACTTCCTGCTGATGACTGCGACCCCCCACAACGGCAAGGAGGAGGACTTCCAGTTGTTCCTCGCCCTGCTGGACGGGGACCGCTTCGAGGGCCGGTTCCGGGACGGGGTCCACACGGCCGACCCGTCCGACCTGATGCGCCGCCTCGTGAAGGAAGACCTGCTGCGCTTCGACGGCCGCCCGCTGTTCCCCGAGCGCAAGTCCTACACGGTCCAGTACGAGATGTCCGACGCCGAGGCCGCCCTGTACGCAGAGGTCACCGACTATGTCCGGGAGGAGATGAACCGGGCCGAGCGGTTCGCGGACGACGAGGCGCAGCGCCGGGTGAACGTCGGGTTCGCGTTGATGACCCTCCAGCGGCGGCTCGCGTCCTCCCCCGAGGCCATCTTCCAGTCCCTCACCGGCCGTCGCGAGCGGCTGGAGAAGCGCCTGCGGGAGACCCGGATGCAGATGCGCGGGGAGACCGCCCGGGTCGCGCTCGGGGACGACGAGCCCCGGATGACCAACGCCGACCTCGACGACCTCTACGACGACGCCCCCCAGACCGAGCGCGAGGAGGTCGAGCAGGCGCTGACCGACAACGCGACGGCCGCCCGCACGGTCGAGGAACTGGAACTGGAGATCACCCGCCTGAAGGCCCTGGAGACCCAGGCCAAGGCGGTCTGCGTGTCCCGCAGGGACGCCAAGTGGAACCAGTTGAACGCGATCCTGGACGACCCCCTGATGGTGGACGACCACGGGCACCGCCGGAAGTTGGTCGTGTTCACCGAGTTCAGGGCCACCCTGGCCTACCTGGCGGACCGGATTCGCACGCGCCTGGGCCGGTCCGAGGCCGTGGTCGAGATCCACGGCGGGCTCACCCGCGAGGACCGCCGCCGCATCGTCCACGCCTTCATGAACGACCCGAACGTCCTCGTGCTGGTGGCCAACGACGCGGCGGGCGAGGGCGTGAACCTCCAGCGCGCGCACCTGATGGTCAACTACGACCTGCCCTGGAACCCCAACCGCCTGGAGCAGCGGTTCGGCCGCATCCACCGCATCGGCCAGGACGAGGTCTGCCACCTCTGGAATCTGGTGGCCAAGGACACCCGCGAGGGCGACGTCTATTTCACGCTCCTGCGCAAACTGGAGGAGGAGCGCGAGGCCCTGGGGGGCAAGGTCTTCGACGTGCTGGGCCGCCTGTTCGACGAGCGGCCCCTGGCCGACCTGCTGATGGAGGCCATCCGCTACGGGAACGACCCCGAGGTGCGTGCCCGGCTGCACCGGGCCGTGGACAACGCCACCGACCGAAACCGGCTCCGGGAACTGCTCGAAGTCCGCGCCCTGGTCCACGACCGGATGGACACGACGAAGATCCAGGCCATCCGGGAGGACATGGAGCGGGCGTCCGCGCGCCGCCTCCAGCCCCATCATGTGCAGGCGTTCTTCACGGAGGCGTTCTCCCGGCTGGGCGGCCAGATGGCTCGCCGCGAGGCTGGGCGGTTCGAGATCCAGCACGTCCCCGCTCCCATCCGGGAGCGCGACCGGCAGGTCGGGACCGGGGCACCCGTCCTGAAGCGCTACGAACGGGTCTGCTTCGAGAAGGACAAGGTGGACGCCCAGCCCCGCGCCCTGCTGGTCTGCCCTGGGAGCCCGCTGCTGGACGCGACCCTGGACCTCGTGCTGGAGCGCCACCGGGACATCCTGAAGCGCGGGGCCGTGCTGGTGGACGAGCACGACGACGGGCTGGAGCCCCGCCTGCTGTTCTACCTGGAGCACTCGGTCGTGGACGGCCGCGTCGTGAGGAAAGGCGAGCATCAGGTGGTCTCAACCCGGATGCAGTTCGTGGAGGTCCGCCCGAACGGGTCGTTCGCGGATGCGGGCATCGCCCCCTACCTCGACTGCCGCGCGGCCACCGAGGCCGAGCGGGCCATGCTGGGCCCGGTCCTCGACGCCGAGTGGATGCGGGACGAGGACTGGGAGCACAAGGCGATGGGCTTCGCCATCCAGCACCTCGTCCCCGCCCACGTCGAGGCCGTCAAGGCCCAACGCCTGCCCCTGCTGGCCAAGGTCGAGCAGGAGGTCAAGGCACGGCTCCAGAAGGAGATCAACTACTGGGACCGCCGGGCCGAGGACCTGAAGGTCCAGGAGGCCGCCGGCCGGAAGACCCGCCTCGCCGCCGAGGACGCGACCCGGAGGGCCAACCTCCTGGCCGATCGCCTCGAGCGGCGGCTCAAGGACCTGGAGCGCGAGCGGGCCATCGCGCCCCTGGCCCCGCGGATCCTGGGAGGTGCCCTGATCGTCCCCGCCGGGCTCCTGCGGCGGATGCAGGGACCGATCGGGGTCGAAGAGGCCCCGGAGGACCACCGCGACGAGGTCGAGCGCCTGGCGATGGAGGCCGTGATGGCCGCCGAGCGGGCCCTGGGCCGGGAGCCCCGGGACGTGTCGGCCCAGCGGGGCATCGGCCACGACATCGAGTCGCGGGACCCCGGGACCGGCTTCCTGTATTTCATCGAGGTGAAGGGCCGATCGGGCTCCGACGACCAGGTGACGCTGACCCGCTCGGAGGTCCTCTGCGCCCTCAACGCGCCCGATCGCTTCCGGCTGGCCCTGGTCCTCGTGGAGGACGGACAGGCCCGAGACCCGGTGTACGTGCGGGACTTCGACTTCGGTCAGCCAGGGTTCGCCCAGACGAGTTCGACCTACTCGCTGGCGTCCCTGCTGGCGCGGGGAGGGCCGCCGTCATGATCACTCTCGAGCAGATTGAACAATGGCTGGCCGCCCGTGAAGACGAGCACGTCGAGTTCAAGGAGGCCAGGAACTCCTGCTCCTTCGACGAGTTGACGCGGTACTGCGCGGCCATCGCCAACGAGGGCGGCGGCCACGTGGTCCTCGGGATCACCCCGAAACTGCCCCGCCGCGTGGTGGGCTCCCAGGCGTTCCTCGACCTCCCGGGCGCCGTCCAGGGTCTGCTCCAGAAGGTCCACCTCCGCATCGAGGCAGACGAGGTCCCGCACCCGGATGGCCGCGTGGTCGTGTTCACCATCCCTCCGCGCCCCATCGGCACGCCCTTGGAGGTCGGCGGCACCTACTGGATGCGGGCGGGCGAGAGCCTGACCGGCATGACGCCCGACAGGTTGAAGCGCATTCTCGATGAGGCCGTGCCCGACTTCTCCGCCGAGGTCTGCCCCCGCGCGACCTTCGCGGACCTCGACCCGACCGCCATCGAGACCTTCCGGTCGTTGTGGCGCAGGAAGTCCGGCAACGCCGCCCTCGATGGCCTTCCCCAGGTCCAGTTGCTGGAGGACGCGGGCCTCCTGGCGGGCGGGGCCGTCACCTACGCGGCCCTGGTCCTGCTGGGCACCCAGAAGGCGCTGGGCCGCCTGCTGGCCCAGGCCGAGGTGGTGTTCGAGTACCGCTCGAACGAGGAACCCGGCCCGGCCAACCAGCGCGTCGAGTTCCGCCAGGGGTTCCTCCTGTTCTTCGATGAACTGTGGGGGCTCATCAACCTCCGCAACGACCAGCAGCATTTCTCGGACGGTCTGATCATGCGGTACGTCCCCACGTTCAACGAGGACGCCTGCCGCGAGGCCATCCTGAACGCGGTGGCCCACCGGGACTACCGCAGCGGGGCCTCGGTGTTCGTGCGCCAGTACCCGCGCCGACTGGTGGTCGAGAGCCCCGGGGGGTTCCCGCCGGGCATCACCGAGGAGAACCTGCTGTACCGGCAGAACCCGCGCAACCGCCTGCTGGCGACCTCGCTGGCCCGGTGCGGGCACGTGGAACGCGCCGGGCAGGGCGCGGACCGGATGTTCCGGCTGTCGGTGATCGAGGGCAAGCCGCTGCCCGACTTCACGCATACGGACGAGCACGGCGTGTTCCTGACGCTCCACGGAACCGTGAAGGACGGCCAGTTCGTGAAGTTCCTGGAGAAGGCCACTGCCGGGACGGGCGTGGCCTTCGGGCTCAATGAACTGCTGGTGCTGGCGCATGTCCACGACTGCGAGCGCCTCCCCGAGCGGCTCGGGCACGCCCTGGCGCGCCTGCTGGACCTGGGAGTGGTGGAGCGGGTGGCCCGCAACCGGCTGGTGCTCTCCAGCCGCTACTACCGTTTCGTCGGTCGGCCCGGCGAGTACACGCGGCGCCGTGGCCTCGACCGACAGACCAACAAGGAACTCCTCCTGAAGCACGTCCGGGAATGCGGCCCCGAGGGAGCGCCCATGGGGGAGTTGCAGCAGGTTCTGCCATCGAAGTCCCGGGCCGAGATCAAGCGCCTGCTGGCCGAATTGCGCGAGGAAGGTCGGGTGACCATAAAAGGTCGAACCCGGGGTGCAAGATGGTTGATTCCCATTGGCTCCAAACCGGACGGTCACCCATGAAAACGAGCCAATCCCATCGCGCAACCCTGCTTGATGAAACGAGAAGATTGGATCGCACCCATTGGTTCGCTGTTCTTGTTCGAGCCGAACGACGAACATCCGAAGGAGACCGAGTCCCATGATCACCCGCAGGAAGTTGATCGAGGTGGCCTTGCCGCTGAAGGCCATCAACGAGGCGTCGGCCCGGGAGAAGTCCATCCGCCACGGGCACCCGTCCACCCTGCACCTCTGGTGGGCGCGACGGCCCCTGGCCGCCTGCCGGGCCGTGCTGTTCGGTCAACTGGTGGACGACCCCTCGGCCTGGCCGGACCTGTTCCCGAACGAGGAGGCCCAGGACCGGGAGCGCAAGCGCCTGTTCGCCCTCATCGAGGAACTGGTCCAGTGGGAGAACTCGACGAACGAGCGGGTGATCGGGGCCGCCCGCCTGGAGATCGCCCGCAGCATCGCCCGGGGCCGCAAGGCCGACGGAGTGGCCGACGGTCGGGACGAGGCGGTGCTGCGCATCGCACCCACGGCCGAACCGAACCACATCCGGGACCTCTCCCCCGAGGACCGGAAGGTCGTGGATGCCTACCTGGCCGAGGTGGCACCGCCCGTGCACGACCCCTTCGCCGGGGGCGGGTCCATCCCCCTGGAGGCCCAGCGCCTGGGACTCCGGGCCATCGCCACGGACCTGAACCCGGTGGCCGTGCTGATCAACAAGGCCCTCATCGAGATCCCGCCCAAGTTCGCGGGGCGTCCCCCCGTCAACCCGGAGGCCCGGGGCCGCCGGGAGACCGTGGCCCGGACGTGGAAGGGTGCCCAGGGGCTGGCCGAGGACGTGCGCTACTACGGCCGGTGGATGCGGGACGAGGCGCATCGGCGCATCGGGCACCTGTACCCCCCGGTCAAGGTCACCGAGGAGATGGCGGCCGGGCGGCCCGACCTGAAGGAGTACGTCGGGAAGGAGTTGACGGTCATCGCGTGGCTCTGGGCGCGCACGGTGGCGAGCCCCAACCCGGCCTGCGGCGGGGCCCACGTCCCGCTCGTGTCGTCCTTCTGGCTGTCGAAGAAGCCCGGCAAGGAGGCATGGGTCGAGCCCGTGGTGGACCGGGCCGCCGGGACATGGCGCTTCGAAGTGCGGGTCGGCAGGCCCGCCGACCCGAGGGCGGTGGAGGCCGGGACCAAGACGGGGCGGGGCTCCTTTCGATGCCTGCTGACGGGTGACCCGATTCCTCCAACCCATGTCCAAGCAGAGGGCAAGGCCGGACGCATGAGGGATCGCCTGATGGCCATCGTGGCCGAGGGCCAACGGGGGCGGGTGTACCTCGACCCGCTGCAAGAGCACGAGCAGGCCGCCCGGTTGCCACCGCCCGGATGGACCCCGGACTTCGAGTTCGCGAAGAACTCGCGTCACATGACGCCGTGGGTGTACGGACTGGACACCTTTGCCAAGTTGTTCACCCCCCGGCAACTGACCGCGCTGGTGACCTTCTCGGACCTCGTGGCCGAGGCCCGGGAGCGGGCCCTGGCCGATGCCCTCGCGGCGGGCATGCCCGAAGGAGAGGGCCTCGAAGCGGGCGGGTCCGGGGCAAGGGCGTACGGCGAGGCCGTTGCAACCTACGTGGCGTTTGCTACAGACCGTCTTGCAGACAAGTCCAGTGCCTTGTCATGGTGGATGCCTATTGGGGATAAGATGGCCCCAACGCTTTGTCGAAATGCGCTTGCGATGGTTTGGAACTTCGCGGAGATGAACGCCTTCTGTTCCGTGACATCGAACTTCGAGGCATCCCTTGAATGGGTCTCGGAAGTGATTGACGAAGCGCAATGCGGACTCATGGGACAGGTCGGACAGGCCGACGCAACTGAATCAACAGGAAAAGGGAGTGTCTTCTGCATGGACCCTCCCTATTACGACAATGTCCCTTACGGCGACTTGTCGGACTTCTTTTACGTCTGGCTGCGTCGTTCACTTCGGACCGAACATCCGCGTCTCCTTGCAACACTTCTTGTGCCGAAGGCCCAAGAACTCATTGCAGAGCCGTTTCGACATGGAGGACGGGCTGGTGCCGAACATTTCTTCGTTCAAAAGATGTTCGTGCTGCTCGGGAAACTGGCCATGCATTCGGACGATGCAAGACCGACGACCATCTTCTACGCCTTCAAGCAGAGTGAGACCGGGGAGGATGGCACAAGTTCCACCGGGTGGGAGACATTCCTCAAAGGAGTCATCGAGTCCGGTCTTGCTGTCAGTGGCACGTTGCCGATCCGCACGGAACGAAGCGGAGGGCTGAGGGAATTGGGGCGGAACTCTCTGGCCTCCTCCATCGTGCTGGTCTGCCGCAAGCGCCCCCAGGACGCCCCCACCATCACCAGGGCCGACTTCCGCCGCCTCCTCCGCTCCGAACTCCCGGCGGCCCTGAAGGCCCTCCAGCACGGCAACATCGCGCCGGTGGACATGGCCCAGGCCAGCATCGGGCCCGGCATGGCCATCTTCTCCCGGCACGCCAAGGTGCTGGAGGCCGACGGCACGCCGATGACGGTCCGCACGGCCCTCCAGTTGATCAACCAGGCCCTCGACGAGTACCTGGCCGAGCAGGAGGGCGAGTTCGACACGGACACGCGCTTCGCCCTGACCTGGTTCGAGACCCGGGCCTACGAGACCGGGCCCTTCGGGGAGGCCGAGACCCTCGCCAAGGCCCGCAACGTGTCGGTCGCGGGCGTGGTCGAGGCGGGCATCCTCCACGCCGCTGCCGGGAAGGTCAGCCTGCTGCGCCGGGACGAGATGCCCGACGACTGGAACCCCGAGACCGACAAGCGCCTGACCGTGTGGGAGGCAACTCAGCACCTCATCAAAAGGCTGGAGACCAAGGGCGAGCAGGCAGCAGCCGACCTCCTGGCCCGCCTGGGGGCCCGCGCGGCCCCGGCCCGGGACCTCGCCTACCGGCTCTACACCACGTGCGAGCGAAAGGGTTGGGCAGAGGAAGGACGGTCCTACAACGGCCTCGTCGTGTCCTGGCCCGAACTGGAGAAACTGGCCGCCGCCCGGACGAGGCGCCCGACCCAGGGAGACCTGCTGTGATCCGCTTCGGGAATCGGCGTTTCGGATCTAGGATCGACCCCGGACGAACGGGAGGGGGCCCATGATCCGCAGTTTCACCGCGAAGGCCTTCAAGTCCCTCCTGGACGTCCGGGTCGATCTGGCCAGCGTGAACGTCTTCGTCGGGGCGAACGGAAGCGGCAAGAGCAATCTCCTGGAGGCCATCGGCCTGCTCTCGGCGGCGGCCAGCGGCCGCGTGGATGACGGCCGCCTGATGGAACGGGGAGTCCGTCCCGGGCTTCCGCGGCTCTACAAGACCTCCTTCCGGAACACCCGGTCCAGCGCCGAGATTCGCTTCGGGGCCCAGGGCGACGGGGCCTCCTACGAGGTGGGCCTCTTCGCTCCGATGGACGACGCCGCGCCGGTCTGGCGCTATCACACGGAACTGCTCCGAGAAGGGCGAACCCGGATCGTGGGCCGTTCCCACCACTCCCGGGAGCGATACAACCCGGAAGCCGGGCTCGCGGCGCTGAAGCGGGTCGATCTCCGACCGGAGACCCCCGCCGAACGACTGCTGCGGGGTCTGGAGGAATACGGGATCTACTCTCCCGCCACCGATTTCCTGAGGGGCGTCATCCCTGATCCCTCCCAGCGGAATCCGGTGGGGCTCCGGGGCGGACGTCTTCCCGAGGCCCTCGCCGGCCTGATCTCCTCGTTGCGGGCGCGCCGGGACCTCTTCGACCGAACGGGCAGCGATGACGTCTTCGATCGTGTCCAGGACGAGATCCTGGAGATGATCGACTGGGCTGAGACCTACCGGGCGGTTCCCCTGGACCGGGCACCCCAGGCCTCCTCGGTGCCGAGCGCGAGGACGGTTCTGCTGTTCCGGGACCGCCATATGGCCCCGAACCGGAACACCCTGACGGGATACGATGCCAGCGAGGGTGCGCTGTTCGTGCTGTTCAACGCGGTCCTGGCGTTGCACCCGAAGGCCCCCCGGTTCCTGGCCGTCGACAACGCGGACCACGGGCTCAACCCGAGACTGGCCCGGAGGCTGATGTCCTGCCTGTGCCGATGGGTCCTGGAACTGGCGCCGGAACGGCAGATCCTGCTGACCACGCACAATCCCCTGGTGCTGGACGGACTCCCGATTCAGGACCCCCGCGTCCGGCTGTTCACGGTGAGCCGTTCCGCCAAGGGCAGGACGGTGGTCGCTCCGGTGGTCCTCGATGATCGCTTGAGGAAGATGGCGGCCCAGGGCTGGACCTTGTCCCGACTATGGGTGATGGGTCACCTCGGAGGCGGCGTCCCCGATGTATAGGCTCCTGGTCGTCTGCGAAGGACCCACCGACCTGGCCCTGCTGGAGGCGGCCTTCGGCTGCCGACTGGACGACTACGTGGTGACCGTTCTGCAACCGGAAAGGAGCACCCTCCAGTCCCTGGGTCCCCACGGTGGAGGCTGGAAAGGGGTCCGCGCCTGGTGCGAACAGGTGCGGGAGCAGGGGGGGCTCGGACACCTGCTGACCCAGGGTGACGTGCTGGTCCTGCATGCCGATGCGGACATTGCGGACGACCCGGAGGTGGGATGCCGGAAACCGTGTCCACCGGCATCAGACACCACCGACGCCGTCCGAGGCGTGATCCGGGGGTGGCTCGGAGCAAACCGGATCCCGGACCGCGTCGTGCTGTGCGTGCCCTCCAAGGCGACCGAGGCCTGGGTCTTCGTCGCCCTGTTCCCGGACGATCCCAAGGTCGCGGGAATCGAGTGCCGCGATGCCCCCGAGAGCCTTCTGGTCGGACGTCATCCCAGGCTCGTGCGAAGAAAAGGCTCCGAATACCGGAAGGACCGACGGACTTACGAGTCCTTGAAGGACCGTTTCCGGGAGCGCTGGCAGGACGTCACCGAACGATGCAGCGAGGCCGCGCGCTATGATGCCGACGTGGCGGCCGTGGTGCCCGGTTCCTGAACCCTCCCGAGAAAGGAGATGGGCTCGATGGCGATGACCAACCGCGAACGGGTGCAGAAGGGCTTCGAGTGGCTCCGTCAGGGACTCGTGCCCTACGCCGAGCGGGAGTTCCAGAAGGCCTTCGGCGCGAACTGGTCGGTCCTGGTCGAGGAGCGGTCGAGGGCGCGCATCGACCGGGAGAAGGACGGCAGCATCCGTTGGGACACGGCCGCGCTGCTGAAGACCATGATCGACACCTGGAACGAGGTGTTCGCCGCCACGCTGGGACGCTTCGAGCGTTCCCTGGTGTCCGAGTTGCTGGAATTCCGCCACCAGTGGGCCCACGAGAAACCCTTCTCGTCCGATGACACCTTGCGGGCCCTGGATTCGATGCAGCGCCTGTTGCAGTCGGCCTCGGCCGCGAGCCAGGCCGCCGAGGTCGAGGCCATCAAGTTCGAGTTGCAGCGGCTCGTGTTCAGCGAACAGGCCCGGGCGAAGATCCGCAGCGCGTCGGCGATCGAGGGCTCGCCCAGGGCGGGCCTGAAGCCCTGGCGGGAGATCGTCACGCCCCACGAGGACGTGCGGACCGGCCGGTATCAGCAGGCCGAGTTCGCGGCGGACCTCTTCAACGTCCACCACGGGATCGGCGGCCCGGAGTACACGGACCCGGTCGAGTTCTTCCGGCGCACGTTCATCACGGACGGTCTGCGGGAACTGCTCGGGGGCGCGTTGCTCCGCTTGACGGGCAAGGGGGGCGACCCCGTGGTCGAGTTGCAGACCAACTTTGGTGGCGGCAAGACCCACTCGATGCTGGCCCTCTACCACCTGTTCGGGGGAACGCCCACCACCTCGCTGCCGGGCCTGGAGCCCATCCTGCGGGCGACCGGAGTGGCCAAGGCGCCCAAGGCCAACCGGGCCGTCCTCGTCGGCACGCACCTGTCCGTGGGCGAGGTCATGCGGAAGCCCGACGGCACCGTGGTGCGGACCCTCTGGGGCGAGATGGCCTGGCAGTTGGGCGGCAAGGAGGGCTTTCGGCTGGTGGCGGACTCCGACGCCAAGGGGACCAGCCCGGGCGCCCAGGTCCTGGTCCGGCTGTTCCAGGACCATGCCCCGTGCCTGGTGCTGATCGACGAGTGGGTGGCCTACGCCCGCAACACCGTGGACCGGCGCGACCTGCCCTCGGGGGACTTCGAGGCCCAGGCGACCTTCGCCCAGGCCCTGACCGAAGCCGCCAGGGCCGCCGAGCGGACCCTCGTGGTGGCCTCGGTCCCGGCCTCGAAGATCGAGGTGGGTGGCCAGAACGGCGAGTTCGCCCTGCAGACCCTGCGCAACGTGTTCGAGCGGCTCGGCACTCCCTGGAGGCCCGCCAGCGCGGACGAAGGTTTCGAGATCGTCCGCCGGCGGCTGTTCGAGCCGATCACCGACAAGGACGCCTTCGCGCACCGCGACGCGGTGATCGATGCCTTCCTGCGCCTGTACGCGGAGAACCGGGCGGACTTCCCCTCGGGGTGCTCCGAGGGCTCCTATCGCAAGCGCCTGGAGGCGGCCTATCCGATCCACCCGGACCTGTTCGACCAGTTGTACGGGGAATGGTCCACGCTGGACAAGTTCCAGCGCACCCGCGGCGTGTTGCGCCTGCTGGCCAAGGTCATCCATCGGCTCTACGAGACGAACGATGCGGGCCTGCTGATCCTGCCCGCGAGCATCCCCATGGACGACCCCGGCGTGAAGTCCGAGTTGACCCGCTACCTGGACGACGTGTGGGAGCCCATCCTCAGCGAGGACGTGGACGGCCCGAACAGCCTGCCCCTGGAACTGGACCGGGGCAACGCCAACTTCGGCCGGTACTCGGCGTGCAGGCGGGTGGCCCGGACGCTCTACATGGGCACCGCGCCCGGTGCGAAGGGCAAGAACCCCGGGATCGACGACCGCCGTGTGAAACTGGGCTGCACCCAGCCCGGCGAGGCCCCCGCCATCTTCGGGGACGCCCTGCGGCGCATCAGCGATCGGGCCAAGCACATCCATCAGGATGGCAATCGCTACTGGATCTCCACGAAGGCGAACCTGAACCGGCTGGCCGAGGACCGGGCCCACGGCCTGTTGCAGGAACCCGAGGCCCTGCACGCCGAGATCGTGCGGCGCATCCGGGAGGAGCACCGGAACAAGGCCGCCCGGGGTGATTTCGCCGGCGTGCACTGCTGCCCCGACAACACCTCCGAGGTCCACGACGAGCCCGAGGCCCGGCTGGTCATCCTGGGCCCCCAGCACGCCCACCGGAAGGGCCAGACGGACACGCCGGGGATGAGGTTCGCCAGGGTCCTGCTGGAGCAGCGGGGCAATGCCCCCCGGATCCACCGCAACAGCCTCGTGTTCCTGGCTCCCGATGCCGCGCGCCTGGGCGACCTGATCGAGTCCACGGCCCACTTCCTGGCCTGGAAGTCGATCCTGGAGGAGCACGAGGCCCTGAATCTGGACGCCTTCCAGCGCAGGCAGGCCGAATCGAAGATGAGAGACGCGGACGAGACGGTGAAGTCCCGCATCCAGGAGACGTGGACGCTGGCCCTGATCCCGGCGCACCGGGAGCCCGCCCCGGGTGCCGAGGCCCGGCCCGAGGATTGGGTCGCCTGGGACGAGATCCGCGTCCAGGGGTCCGACCCGCTGGCAAAGCGCACGGCCACCAAGATCCGGAACGACGGCGCGCTGGTCGTGGCCCTCGGCGGGACCAGCCTCCGGCTCCACCTCGACAAGTGGCTCTGGAAGGACCGGGATCACGTGCAGGTCGGGGAGTTGTGCCAGTGGTTCGCCCGCTACCTGTACCTCCAGCGGGTGGTCGGCCGGGAGGTGCTGATCGAGGCCATCCGCGACGGGCTGAGCCAGATGCTCCCGGACGACACCTTCGCCATCGCGACCGGATACGACGAGGCCGCCAAGCGCTATGTCGGGCTCAGGTTGCGTGGCCCGGCCGTGATCGAGGACACCAGCCTGCTGGTCAAGCCCGCCGTGGCCAAAGCCCAGATCGAGAACGACGGAAGGCCCAAGTGCCCTGCCTGCAGGGCCGTCGAGCCCGCCTGGAACCCGGGCGACCAGACCTGCTCCCAGTGCGGGCACCGCCCCCCGAACCCCGGCCAGGCCAGGTGTCCCCGGTGCGCAGCCGGAAAACCCCAC